>NZ_CP021497.1:300000-529746 GCF_002776555.1 Candidatus Legionella polyplacis | reverse complement strand
ACGTTTTATGTTTACAGGTATCTTATTTAATACAGATACTTCTGCATGTTCAAATCCAAATCCACGATGATAAGATTTAGCTATAATTTTTTTATTCTTCACTACTATTGCTCCTACACTTGGATTTGGAGAGCAAAAACCTTTTCCTAACCAAGCTTGCTTAAGAGCTAATCGCATAAAAAATTTATGAATATTCATTGCATTAAAATATTACTAAAATTTTTAAAATTAAAATTAATTAATTTTAACCTTTAAAATCACTAAAAATCATATAATAATTATATAATTATAATAATTACTGATTATAGTTATATATAAAATATATTTTATTAATATTTATATACTTAATTTTTAAAAGCAAACATACAAATTTATATAAAAATTTTTATACACAAAATATTTTTATATTTTACATATAAAAAATTTTTTATAAGACATACATAAATATCAATTATTTTTTAATTCTTCTAATAAAAACATAAATAACATCATAATAATAGGACCAACAAACAATCCTAATAATCCAAAAGATCTTAATCCACCTAATATTCCAAAAAATATATAAAGAAATGGCAACTTAGTTGAACCTCTTATAAATATAGGCTTTATAAAATGATCTGCTATAAAAATAACTAACCCACCATAAACAATCACTATTATAGAAAATATAAAAGATCCTTTTATTAATAATATTAAAGATACTATTATAAAAATAATGGGTACAATAAACGGAATAATTGACGCAAATGCTGTAATAAAACCAGTTAAAACTGGAGTAGGAAATCCCACTAAAAAATAACATATACCCATAAAAACTCCAACTCCAAATCCTACTATTATTGTTCCATTAACTGTAGCACGTAAAGTTCGAATTAATCTATAACTATAGTAAATCCAACGATCACCTAAACAAAATTTTCCAATACAATTAATCTGATCAATCCATTCATCAAAATTACAATAAAAAAAAACAAAATTAAAACAGTAAATATAAATTGAATACCTCTATGAAATAAATCCATTCCTATTTTTTTAATATAAGAACTAACTAATAAAAATAATAAATGAACATCATATAAAAGATTTTTAATATAATTTGGAGAATTAAAATAATTATTCCAATATGATATAAGATCATTTCCAATAATTGGAATATTTTTTAAATAAACAGGAATACATATTTCTGCATAATTTACTTTCTGTAAATAAGTAATAAATACCTGTAATTCTTTTAATAAAACAATCAATAAATAAATTAATGGAAACAAAAACAAAATAATAAAAAAAATAGTAAAAACAAATGCTGATAATACATAAAAACAACCAAAAAATTTACGCCAATACATATAAACAGGATAAGTAGAAACTCCAATAATAAAAGCCCAAATTATAGACGGTATAAAATTACCTACAATTTGTAAAGTTAATCCAACTACTCCTAAAGATATTCCAATAATTACAATTTCTTTATAAGCTTTATTCATAATAAATATCTGTTAAAACCTTTAAAATATATCAATAAAAACAATTACCATCTTTATTTTAAATAATAATTAACTAATTTTCTAAATTCATAAGTAAAATATAAAATCAATTCTTTTTTATTTTTTGTCAATAAAAATGTTTGTACCCATAAGATTTAATAAACTTTATTTTATTGTTTTTAACAATACGTAATCCTAACTGATCCTCAATCATACCAATTTTATAACAAATAATACTATGTTTCTTAAGTGAATTTAAAAAATAGTTTTCCATTCCTGATCTTATAGAAAAACATAATTCATATTCATCTCCTCCATATAATGCTAAATTAATTGCATCAGAGCTAGCATATTTAACTACTAAAGGATGAATTGGTATAAAAGATTCTACTAAACAAGCTCCTACATTACTAGCATTACAAATATGATTTAAATCAGCACTTAATCCATCTGAAATATCAATAGCTGCAGAAGCATAATTTTGTAAAAAAGTTATTAATTCTAATTTGGGAATAGGATTTTTTATTTTCTTAAACAAGATATCCTTATCTTCTTTTAAAATATATTTTTTTTTTAAATATTTTTCTACCATATAAGGAATACCTAACTTTCCACTAACATATATTGGATCTCCACATTTAGCTCCATTACGATATAATGCCTTATTTCTAGGAACTAAACCATGTATAGTAATTGTAATAGACAAAAAACCACGAGCAAAATTTCCTCCTATCAAAATAATATTATATTTTTTTAATACATCATAAAACCCATTTGAAAAACGTTTAATCCAATTAAAATCTAAATTAGGCATAGTTAATGATAAACTTATCCAACAAGGATTTCCAGCCATAGCTATAATATCACTCATATTAACTACTACTGCTTTATAAGCAATATCATAAGGATCCCAAGAATCAAGAAAATGAGTATTTAAAACTAACGTATCAGTACTTACTAATAAATGCATTCCAGAAGGAACATTTAAACAAGCTGCATCATCTCCTATCCCAAAAATAACATTTTTATCATAATTAAAAGAAAATTGTTTTAAAAAAAAATTAATTAAATCAAATTCATTCATTTTAGTATTAAATACAATACTTATATAATCTTTAAAATACTAAAAAACAATTAATAAAATCTAATAAAAATATTCCTCTTTAAAATAAAAAATTTTAATCTTGAACTAATTTTATAGTCTTTTTAAATTTAAATAACTGTTTTCTATCTAATTCTATATTAGCTAATTTCTTTTTCTTCTCCAAAATCACTGATTTTGGTGCATTTTTAATAAAATTAAGATCAGAAAGTTTTAATTTAATTAAATTAATTTCATGATCATATTTATTTATTTTATCAACTATTTTTAAAAAATTTTTTTTGTTATATAAAAAATTATGCAAGGGTATTACAATTATTAATTCATTAAAAAATGTGGAATAAAATGTTAAAAAACTATTTAAACAAAATTTGCTATAACTAATCAAATCTAAATTTCCTATATTTAATAAAATATTGTAATATTTTTCTAAATAATTTACATAAATTGGAGTGATATTTTTAATATACACAGAAATTATTTTATTAGAAGGTATAATAATGTCTTTTCTAATTTTTCTAATACATTTAATAAATAAGATTAACCATTCTATTTCACGCTCCGCTTGAACATCAATTAATTTTTTATTTTTCATAGGATATGAAGAAAATAAAATACTTTTAAAACATGAAGACTTAAAAATTTTCCTACTATACTGATAAAATTCTTCTGTAATAAAAGGCATAATAGGATGTAATATTTTAATTATACTTATAAAAGTATATAAAAGTACATTTTTTTTATATATCTTTATAAGATCTAAAATATCTGGGTCTTTTAAAATAATCTTTGAAAATTCTAAATACCAATCACAATATTCATGCCAAACAAAACTATAAATCAATTTAGATAATAAATCAAATCTATATATTGATATATAATCATGTACTTTCTCTATACATTTTTGCAATTTAGAAATAATCCATCTATCGACAAAACATAAATTATCTTTTTTAAACAAAAAAGTATCATCAAAAAATATTTTGACATTATTATCTATGTTAAGAAATATATAACGAAAAATATTCCATAACTTATTACAAAAATTTCTATACCCTTTTACTCTATCTATATCAAAATAAACATTGTTTCCTGTAGAAAAAAATGAACATAAAGAAAACCTTAAAGCATCAGCCCCCATAGGAGGTATACCATTAAAAAATTCTTTATATGTTAACTCAGATATACTTCTTTTTGATAACCCTAACATAGGATTACTAATTCTTTTTTTTACCAAATCATGTATTGATATTCCATCTATAACATCAATAGGATCTAAAATATTCCCTTTAGATTTTGACATTTTTTCACTATTGTTATCTCGAACCAAACCAGTAACAACAACTTCTTTAAACGGAACTTTTCCTGTAAATTTCATTGACATAACAATCATTCTAGCAACCCAAAAAAAAATAATATCAAAACCTGTAACCAAAACAGAAGTTGGATAAAATTTTTTAAACTCAGAAGAATTATTAACCCATCCTAATGAAGAAAATGGCCAAATAGAAGAAGAAAACCAAGTATCTAACACATCTTCATCACGTTTTAAAAATAAATTTTTATTGAGATTATATTTTGATCTTACATCACTCTCACTATAACCTACATATATATTTTGATTATCATCATACCATGCCGGTATACGATGACCCCACCATAATTGCCTACTAATACACCAATCTTCAATATTTTTCATCCAATCTAAATACACTTTAGTCCATTTTTCTGGAAAAAAACGAATTTTTTTCTCTGTAACAACATCTATTGCTGGTTTTACTAAAGATTTCATTTTAATAAACCATTGATTGCTTATTAAAGGTTCTATAATTGATCCAGATTTTTCTCCAAAAGGAACAGTAGTAATATAAGGCTCAATTTTAAATAACATTTCATTTTTAGATAAATCATTCACAATCTTTTTACGAACTAAAAATCTATCTATACCTCTATAACTAATAGGAGCATTATTATTGATTTTTCCTTGTCTATCAATAATATTAATTATTGGTAAACCATGACGAATTGCTAACAAATAATCATTAAAATCATGAGCTGGTGTAATTTTTACACATCCAGTTCCAAATTCTTTTTTTACTGAAGAATCTAAAATTATTGGAATTATTCTATTACATAGAGGAACAATAACTTTTTTTCCTACAAGATGAAAATAACGTTTATCATTAGGGTGAATAGCAATTGCAACATCTCCTAATAATGTTTCTGGTCTACTTGTAGCAACAATAACAAAATCATTATTATTTTTTAATCCTAATATAGGATATTTAATAAACCATAAAAAACTTTTCACTTCCTTATTTATTACTTCTAAATCTGAAATAACAGTATTTAATGTAATATCCCAATTTACTAAACAAGATTTCTTATATATCAAACCTTCTTCATACAATTTAATAAAAATTTTTTTTACAGAATAAGATAATTCTTCATCTAAAGTAAATCGTTCATTATTCCAATTTAATAAAAAACCAATACGTTTAGTTTGCCATCTTATATAGCTAGATAATTCTTTCTCCCATTCCCATATTTTTTGTATAAAATTTTGTCTTGATAATTTTTTCCTTAAAATACCTAAACTTTCTAATTTACGTTCTATAATCAATTGGGTAGAAATTCCAGCATGATCCATACCTGGTTTCCATAAAACTTCTCTTCCTAACATTCTATGATATCGAATTAAAATATCCATTAAAGTTTGTTGAAAAGAATGACCAATATGTAAAGGACCAGTAATATTTGGAGGAGGTAGTATAATACAATATTTCTCATCTTTATTATGAGAATAATATTCATTATTATCCCATATTTTACAGATTTTTTCTTCTATATCTTTGGGAACGTATATTTTTTTCATAATAATCTATAAAACCAATATAAAACTAAAAACATAAATATTTAATATCAATTAAATTATAATAACTTTATAAAAAACTATTAATACAATCATATTATTAAAAATTATATATTAAAATTTCTATTTATAGAATAGACATAAAAAATTTAAAATTTATAATGAAAATAATTAAAAATTCATTAAAAATTTTATTTTTAAATATTATTATTTATTTTTTTTAATTAATAATTTTTTATTGGTTTTAAATTCTAATTTCAAAGAATTTCCTACTAAATTCAAATTTTTAATAAAAGAATTTAATAAATAACGTTTATAATTCTTTGTTATCAAATTAAGATTATTCCCATGTATAACAATAGTTAAAGGATTTAATCCTCCTACATGAGCAAACTTTAATTTTGCTATCTGATTTTTACCAGAAACAAATAAATTATATTTTTTTGTAAATTTCATTAAAAGAAAAGTTAATTGAGAAGTAGAAAAATTCTTTAAAGTCGAAAAAAAAATTTTTTTAATATCCCTTTTTAAAACAGTTATTCCTGATCCATACAAAGCAGAAACAAAATAAATTTTTAAAATACATATAAAAGCCAATTTTTTTTTTAAATATAAATAAAAATTTTTCTTATCTTCTTTATTTAATAAATCAGACTTATTAACAACCAACATAAATACTTTATTGTTTCTCATAATAAATCTTATCAAATATGTATCCTGAAAAGATATTCCAGTAGTAGCATCTAAAACTAAAATACATATTTTGGATTCTTTTATAATCTTCAATGTTTTGGAAACAAAAATTTTTTCTATCATATCACTAATTTTAGATGTTTTACGTATACCAGCAGTATCAAATAACATACAATTAATCATACCAATTTTAAAAAATACAGATACACTATCGCGAGTTGTTCCAGGTAAATCATGTACTATAGTTCTTTCTTTATTAAGAAAACTATTAATCATAGTAGATTTACCCACATTTGGTTTTCCTACAAAAGCAATTTTAATAAAATTATTAATTTTACTTTTTTTACTTTTTTTAGAAAGAATTAGTATTCTAAATAAACTTTTTAACAAATTAGATATACCTTTTTTATAAAGAGCAGAAATAAAATATATATAATCAAACTTAAAACCTAATGATTTAAAATCCATAGATAAACACTCTTTCATATTTAAATTTTCTGTCTTATTAACTACTAAATATATTAATTTATTAATTTTTTTTAAATATTTAACAATATTTTCGTCTAATAAACTTATACCAGATTTACCGTCAACTAAAAATAATATACAATTAGATTCCATTAAAGCAATTTTTGTTTGTTTAAATTGTAAACTACTAATTAAATCTTTTTCTAAAGAAAAACTACTAGTATCAATTATAGTAAAATAATAATTACGAAAACTAACTATTCCATAATGTCTATCTCTAGTTAGCCGACAAAAATTTGAAGTTACTATATTTTTTGATTTCGTTAATACATTAAATAATGTAGATTTTCCTACATTCGAAGCACCTACTAAAGCAACTATAGAACTCATAATAAAATCTCTCTAAAATTTTTATAAAAATTGAAATAATTTCAATATAAAAATTAATTTCTTAATTTTGTTAATACAAAATCATATGTACTTATATTTTAGGCACACCTAATATATTAAAAAAAAAATAATTAAATAATAATTATATTTACAAACTTTTCTCTTTTAAATAATCAATCAAATCTTTTTGAAGTAAAGTAACTTGTTTTTCAGAATTATACAAATTCTTAATACTTATTTCTTTATTAAAAGCTTCTTTTTTACCAATAATTAAAGCATATTCAGCACCACTCATATTAGCTTTTTTAAATTGTTTTTTTAAATTCTGATTAAATATACTAAAAATAACTTTCCACTCCATATTAAAGTCACGCAAAGATTCTGATATTAATAAAAACTGATTTATCGCATTTTCTTGACGAACAACAATAAAAAATAATGTAAATCTTTTTTTACAAAAATTCTTTTTTAAAACTTTTAATAATAAAATTAAACGTTCCATACCTATTGAAAATCCAATAGCAGGAATACTATTTCTACCTAAATATTGAGTTAATAAATCATAACGGCCACCAGCACAAATAGTTATTTGTTTTCCTAATTTTTCACTATACCATTCAAAAACTAAATTATTATAATAATCTAATCCACGTACTAACAAAGGATTAATAAAATATGCAATTCCAAAATAATCAAGACGAGAACAAAATAAATTAAAAAAATATTTGCTTTTATAATCTAAAAAATCAAATAATTTAGGAGCATCTTTTAATAAAGATTGAATTTTTATATTTTTACTATCAAGAATTCTTATAGGATTATTAATCAACTGATATTTACTATTCTCATCTAAACAATCTATATATAATTTAAAATAATTACGTAAAGCATTGGTATATTTTTTTCTTTCTTCAATTGTTCCAATAGTATTAATTTGCAATTTGATATAATTATCAATTCCAAGTAATTTCCATAATCTAGAACAAATAAAAATTAATTCTAACTCAATATAAAATTCTGTAATACCTATAGCTTCCACACCAAATTGATAAAATTGACGATAACGACCTTTTTGAGGTTTATCTCTTCTAAACATTGGACCTAAATACCATAATCTTTGCTTTCTACTATTAGAAATCAAATTATTCTCTATACAAGCTCTTATACAACCTACTGTACCTTCTGGGCGCAAACTTAAACTCTCTCCATTTTTATCAATAAAAGTATACATTTCTTTTCGCATAATATCTGTCACTTGACCAATAGATCGTTCAAAAAGTTTAGTTTTTTCAATCAACGGTAATCTTATTTCTTCATACCCATATTGAGATACTGAATAAATTAATATTGATTCTAATTCTCTCCAAAAAAACGTATCTAACGGTAAAATATCATTTATTCCTTTTATTGAAAAATTTTTATTAATCACTAAAATCTCTTTTATTTTAAATAAATACTTTATTAATTAATTTAAATAAAAAAAATATTTTTTATATTAAAAAAAGTAATTTTTAATTAATAATCAATTTATTACAATTAAATCTAATCAAAAAATTAGACTAAATAAAAACTTAATAATTAAAAAAATATGTAAATTTTAATTCTGTTAATAATAAACAAATATATTAAAAAAAATACATATAACATATCCTATAAAAAATAGGATTCAATAAATAGCTAATTTAAAATTACTTTCTTTAATAAAATATGAAAAATCTTCAAATTAATCCTAAGATAAAAAAATCTTATTTTTACATAATAGAAATATGTATAATAACCTTTTTGATTATATCATTTTTAAGATTATTTTACTTACAAATTTATCAACACTCATATTTTAATAATTTATCACTCAAAAATCATACAATTAAACTTCCAATTTTCCCAAACAGAGGAATGATTCTAGACAGATCAGGAAAAATATTGGCAGAAAATATTCCAATATATAACTTAGAAATTAATTTTAATCATATTAAAAATATAAATAAATTTTTTAAAAAAATAAAAAAAATCTTACCATTTATCAAATCAACAACTTTAAAAAAACTTCTTTTATTGAAACATAAAAAATATCATTCTAAATCATTAATTTTAAAAAAAAAATTAAATAACAATGAAATTGCTATATTTCTACAAAATCAATATCAATTACCTAATATTTATATAAAAATAAAATTTATACGTTATTATCCACTCAAAGAAGCAACAGCACATATTTTAGGTTATATAGGATATACAAATACAAATAAAAGTAAAAAATTAAAAACAACAAATCATAAAAACATTACATTAATTGGTAAATCAGGTATTGAAAAATTTTATGAAAATAGGTTACATGGAAAATCTGGTTATAAAGAATTTGAAATAAATTCAAAAAGAAAAATAGTAAAATTACTAAAAATCAAAAATCCTATTCCAGGAGAAACACTTTATTTAACTATTGATTCATATTTACAAAAAATTGCATATCAAATTATGAAAAAACAACAAGGTTCAATTATTATAATGAAACCTTATAATGGAGAAATTTTAGCAATGATTAGCTCTCCAAGTTTTAATCCAAATTTTATTATCAATAAAACTATACAAAATAAATATAAAAAATTCTTATTAAAACAAAATAGTTCATTTTATAATAGAGCAATTCAAGGAATATATTCACCTGCATCAACAATTAAACCATTTATAGCAATAGCCGGTTTAGAAAAAGGTATAATTCATCCTAATAAAACAATTTACGACCCTGGATGGTTTCGTATTACTGGTACAAAACATATTTATCATGATTGGAAAAAAAATGGACACGGAAAAGTAAATCTTTATAAAGCAATAACTGTATCATGTGATACATATTTTTATCAATTAGGTTATAAATTAGGTATATCGTATATTGAAAAAATATTAAAAAAATTTGGATTTGGGCAAAAAACTCATATCGATTTAAACAACGAATCTACAGGATTAATTCCTAATAAACAATGGAAAAAACGTAATAAAAAAACTTCTTGGTACTTAGGAGATACAATAATTACATCTATTGGACAAGGATTTTTATTAACATCACCATTACAATTAACAAACGCAACTGCTATAATTTGTCAAAATGGAAAAAAATTTAAACCTCATCTATTAATGAAATCTATAAACTATAATCACAAAATTTTCTACTTTCATAAAACTGAAGAAACTTATTTACATTTAAAATCTAATAAATATTGGAAAATAATAATTGAATCTATGAAATCTGTTATAACAGATCGTGAAGGCACAGGATATAATAATTTTGGAAAATATAATAATAAATTTACTATATCTGCTAAAACAGGAACAGCACAAATATATACAAAATATATTTCAAAAAAAAATAAAAAATTAAAAATTAATTCATTATTTATAGGATTTGCTCCCATAAAAAATCCTGCAATTATAATTACAGTCATTATTGAAAATAATCACAATGCAACATTTATAGCATATAAAATTTTAAATAATTACTTTAATCATTATAAAAATAACTTAAATTCTCATGAATTTTTCTTTAAAAAAAATATATAAAAAAATTGTTCGATCTATAATTAAAAATATTTTTTTATTAAATTTAATCATATTATTACTTACATCTGGAATACTTATTTTATATAGTGCATCTCATCAAAATTATCATTTGATTCTAAATCAATTAATAAAAATTTTTTTTTCATTCATTATAATGTTAATAATATCTATTATTCATCCGAATAAATTAAAATCTTTATCTCCATATATATATATATTAGGAATAACTTTACTAATTATCGTTATCTTTTTTGGAATAAAAAAAAATGGAGCTAAACGTTGGATCAATTTAAAATTATTTCAATTCCAACCATCAGAAATTATGAAAATAGCCACACCAATGATGTTAACATGGTATATTGACAACAGATATAATAAATCAACAACTATTTTAAACATCTTTTTAATTAAAATTATAATTTTAATTCCAACTATTCTTATCTTTAAAGAACCAGATTTAGGAACAGCAATGATAATATTTATTCCTAATTTTAGTATATTTTTTTTAATTAAAATTTCAAAAAAAAAAATTCTGTTAGTTTTACTGTTACCAACATTATTAATACCTATAATATGGAAATCAATGTATAACTATCAAAAACAACGTTTAACATCTTTATTATTTTTTAATAATCATAAAAATAATAAATTTTATTACCATAATATACAATCTCAAATAGCTATTGGGTCTGGTGGTTTATTAGGAAAAGGATGGCTAAAAGGAACTCAATCCTATTTAAATTTTTTACCAGAACGTACAACAGATTTCATATTTGCTGTTAGTTGCGAAGAATTTGGTTTATTTGGAGGCGAATCCATAATAATCTTAATTACATTAATTTCTATACAAAGTATATATATATCAAAAAAAAACTGTAATAATTACTGTAAATTGCTAGGAACAATAATAACAATAAATTTTTTCACTTCCTATTCAATTAACATTGGAATGGTAATAGGAATTTTTCCAATAACAGGTGTTCCATTACCTTTGATAAGTTATGGAGGAACATCAATAACGATGTCCTTAATAAGTTTCGGAATATTAATGTCAATTAACTTTCATCAAACATTATTTTCTAATATCTAAAAAAATACTAATATTAATTATATTAATACACTAATGATATATTATATAAATATTGAAAAATTTTATATAAAAAATTTTTAATTATATTTTATAAATTTTAATATTATTAAACTTAATTTTTCCATAAATATATTATATATATAATATATTCTTGAAGATTTTATAAAATAACTATAATATGATTCAACTAAAAATTTTTCAGATAAAAAAATCATTAAAAAAACTAAAAAAAATCCACGAAAAACACCAAAAACTATACCAATTAAATGATTTAAAAAATTAAATTCGCAATACTGAATAATAAATGATAACAGATTACAAACTATTTTTCCAAAAAACAATGTTATTAAAAAAATAACAATAAAAACACTTAAAACTCTAATAACTTCATTTTCAATATAATCTTGTAACCAAATTGCAATCTTTTTTGCATATGCCAAAGAAAACCATATAAATAAAAATACACTACTTATTTCTACTATTTCTTTTATAAAACCACGAACTCCACCTATAATTGAAGAAATTATAATAATAATAACAGAAAATAAATCTATAAAATATGTATACAACTTTATTCTTTCCTATTCTTTATAAATAAAGATATATTATAAAACAATATAAATATAAAATTATTAAATTTAACTAAAAAAATAAAAATAAAATTAATATATCCTTTTTTTTACTAAAGATAATATTTTACTCTGGATATTACTTTATTTTACTTATTTTCTATGGTAAATAAAATATTTTACATAATAATAAATACTTTACAAAAGTATATTTATAAAAATAAATATTTAAATTAATAGATAATATTAACAAAATAATAAATTTATCTAAAAAAACAAATTATTAAAAATTCTAATATTTACTTTATATAAAAAAATATCATATAAATTTATTAATTTAATACAGATAAAACTGAACTTACTGTAAGAAAAGATCCGAATACAATAATAAGATCTCCATTTTTAGCAATTCTACAAGCAGAATAAAAAGATTCCACAGGATTTTTATGAAAAGAAAATTTCAAACAATAAAAATCAAATACATATAATAATTGATCTTTAGAAACAGAACGCTCATTAGACAATAATGATATATACCAACCATTAACAATTTCTTTTAAAACACTTATCATATTAATGATGTCTTTATCTTTAAACGCAGAAAAAACAGCATATATATATTTTTTTTTCTTTAAATAAAAACTTTTAATAAAAGAATATAAATATTTTACAGATTGTAAATTATGTGAAACATCTAATAAAATAAAAAAATTCTTTTTTATAATTTGTAATCTTCCAGGTAAATACGCTTTTCTAATTCCAAAAGAAATTTTATTTAAATTTATAGGAAAATATTTTTTTAAACAAAAATTAGCCATAATAGCTGCAGATACTGAATTTTTATGTAAAAAAGAAATTGGAAATAAAAAATTTCCTTGTTTACATGAAAAATAAAAATTTTTTTTATCTAAAAAATAATTGTAATCACGACCAAGAATATATGTAGGACAATTTAATTTTATACTTTCTATTAATAACTTTTTCGGCATATCATTATCTGCAAAAATAAATGGATTTCCTTTTCTTAAAATACCAGATTTCTCATATGCAATACTTTCCCTATCAAATCCTAAAAATTTTTGATGATCAAAATCAACCGTAGTGATAATTGATAAATCTGAATCAACAATATTAACAGCATCCAATCTTCCTCCCAATCCTACTTCTAATATTATTAAATCTAAAGAATATTTTTTAAAATACCATAACGCTGCTAATGTAATTACTTCAAAACTAGTTAATTCTAGTTCCCCTTTAATCTCTTCTATTGTATAAAAAGCTTCACACAAAGATTTATCACTAATCTGCCTATTATTAATCTTAATTCTTTCATTGATTTTAAATAAATGAGGAGAAGTATAACTTCCAACATTATAACCTAAAGAAATATAAATTGATTCTAAAATCGCTACTGTAGAACCTTTTCCATTTGTTCCAGACACAGTAATAACCTTTCTATCATTTTTTAAAAGATCAAGCTCTTCAGCAACTAATTTTAATTTATCCAAACCTAATTTAATTTTTGCATTATAATTAAATCCAATTTTATCCAACCAATCATTAAGTAAAAATTTTTTATAATCTTTCATACAAATTTACTTAAAAATTTTTGATATTAATCCAAAAATAATTTTTCTTAAATCTCTTCTGTGCACAATCATATCAATATGTCCATATTTTAAAAGAGTTTCACTTTCTTGAAAACCTTTAGGAAGTTTTTCCCTTAAAGTATCCTTTATAATTTTTGAACCAGTAAAACCGATAATAGAATTTGGTTCAGCTATAATAATATCTCCCAAACTTGCAAAACTAGCAGAAACACCACCCATAGTAGGATCAGTTTGCACTATTATCAATGGCAATTTTTCATTAAAAAATTTAGTAAGTATCATAGATGTTCTAGCCATTTGCATTAATGCAATTAATCCTTCTTGCATTCTAGCTCCTCCACTAGCAGTAAAACAAATAAAAGATCTTCTTTCAGATATTGCAATATAAATAGATTGAATAAATTTTTCTCCAACAACAAATCCCATTGATCCTCCCATAAAATTAAATTCAAATGCACCTGCTATAATAGGAATATTTTTTAACATACCTTTCATTACTATAAAAGCTTCTTTTTCTCCAGTACATTTTTGTGCTTGAATAATTCTATCTTTATATTTTTTAACATCCTTAAATGTTAAATAGTTAACTGGCTTTAAAAGCGTAACAATTTCTTTTCTATTTTTTTTATCTAAAAAAAAATTTAGTCTTTCTCTTGCTGTTAAACGATAATGTTTATTACAATTTGGACAAACAGATAGATTTTTAATTAAAATATCTCTATATAATATAGATTTACAACCAACACACTTTATCCATAGTATTTCATCAGAAGTGTTTTTCTTTTGAAAAACTTTTGTTTTTACTTTAGATAAAAATGATTTTTTAAACCAATTCATATTTTGTTTAAAACAACAAAATTCAAACTTCTATTTAAAATAAATCAATATTTTTAAATAAAACAAAAATTCCTATTTCATAAATTTAATTATTAAATTAAAATTAAAACTAAAATTATATATAATAATCTTATTATTGCACCTTTTAAAAATAAATTTAATTCATTCTCTTTTTTCAAATATTTTATTAACTTTTAAGATAAAAAATTATTCTGAATAATTCGTAACATACTTGTATTAAAAAACTTTAAAAACAACTTAATTTGAATTGTATAATAACATCTATATTGTTTAATTTCTACTGGAAACTTAATTAATTTTTTTAATTTCTTATAAAAGAAAAAAGCTAATTTTTTAGACTTAAAAGAAAAAATTTGAATTGTATCATGAAAAATATAATCACCAACATCAATCACTTGTATTTCAACAGGAGCAATACCACTTTTTAGCAAACCTAATTTAACAGCAGCTGCATAAGATACATCAACAATACGATTGGAATAAAATGGACCTCTATCGTTAACTCTCACTATAACTGTATTTCCATTATTTAAATTTCTTACTAATAAATAAGTTGGCAATGGCAATGTTTTGTGTGCAGCAGTCATTGCATACATATTAAAATATTCACCACTAGAAGTACGTTTTTTATTAAAATCAATTCCATACCAAGAAGCAATTCCACGCATTTTATAATCAATTATATTTTTCATAACTTTATAAACATGTCCATTAACTTTATAATAATTCGGATTACCATAATTACTTAATATTTTATATTTAGGTTGACAAAATCTAAATATAAAAAATTCTATTAACAATTTCTGAAAAGAGAATAAAAATTTTTTTTTAAATAAATCAAAAATATTTTTATTCATATATTTAAAATAATTTGAAATTTTAAATATTTTTATGGTATACAATGTATTTTTATACAAATTATCTTGTAAATTAATACAAATTAAAAAAAAACATAATACAATAAACAAATTTATTTTCATAATATGAAAAATAACTTACATTTATATCTAATTCAATTTTTAGATAAAATTAACATAAAACTTTTTATTGACAAAAATATTCATTTTTTTTCAAAATTAATATGAAATCATCTATTTTAATTCATAAATGTTCTTTACTATTACTATTCATTTTAATTTTAATTAATAAAAATAATTTCTTATTTCAAATAAACAATAACGTACTTGCAAAACCTCTATTAAACAATTTTTTATCATTGGTACCAATAAACAACTATAATAATAAAAAATTAATCTATATAAATGCAAAATCTTATATCCTCATTGATACAAATAGTGGAAAAATAATTACTGAACTTAATAGTGAAAAAAAAATTTTTCCAGCTAGTCTCACCAAATTAATGACTTTGTATATTACATTTAATGCTATAAAAAATAAAGAAATTAATTTATACAATCAAATAACAATTAGTCATAAAGCATGGTCTACAAGAGGATCAAGTATGTTTTTAAAAGAAGGACAAAAAGTTTCCATTAAAAATCTTTTACAAGGAATAATTATAAATTCTGGAAATGACGCTTGTGTAGCGATTGCAGAATATTTAAGTGGAAATGAAACTAACTTTGCTAATATAATGAACCAACAAGCTAAAAAACTTGGTATGATCAATACTCATTTTACCAATAGTACAGGACTACATGATCAAAAATTATATAGTACAGCTAAAGATATAGCAATATTATCTCGTGCTTTAATAAACAATTTCTACCAATATTATAAATGGTATAAAAAAAAATCATTTACCTTTAATAAGATTAAACAATTTAATCGTAATAACTTATTATGGAAAAAAACAAGTTATGTTGATGGAATTAAAACAGGTTATACAAAAGAATCGAAATACTGTTTAGCATCATCAGCAAAACATAATAATATGCGATTATTAGCAATTATTATTGGTTCTCCAAATAATAAATCTAGATTCCAAGATAGTGAATATTTATTTCATTACGGATTTCAATTCTTTAAAACATTTTTAATATATAAAAAAAAGAAAATCATTAAAAAAATTTCTATTTATAATGGACAAACTTCATTTATACCAATAGGAATAAACAATGATCAATTTATAACACTAAACAAACAAAATCATAAACCAATAAATATTGTATTTAAAATTATTAACAATTTACAAGCTCCAATTTATAAAGGAAAAAAAGTTGGAGAATTAATAATTAGTACTAATGAGTTTAAAATTAAACAACCACTATATACATTAATAAATATAAAAAAGGGAAATTATTTCACATACATAAAAGATTACATTATTTTAAAATTTAAAAAATATATATATAAAAATCAATATAATTATATTTATAATAAAATAATTTTAAATAATTAAATATAATTTAATATTATATATTATTATAATAATATCAATTTTATATATAACTATGATAAAAATTCGATACTTAGGAATAGAATACTACTCTAAAACTTTTGAAAAAATGAAAAAATTTACTTCTTTAAGAAATAAAAATTCAGAAGATGAATTATGGTTATTGGAACATTATCCAATATATACTCAAGGACAAAATGGAAATCCAAAAAACATTTTAAATGTAAATAAAAATATTCCAATATTTCAAAGTGATAGAGGAGGACAAATTACCTATCATGGTCCAGGACAACTTATAGGATACATATTAATAGATCTTAAAAGAAAAAAAATGGGAATAAAAAAATTAATTGATTCTATTCATATATCTTTAATCAACTTGTTAACATATTATTCTATTCCAGCTTCAACTAAAAATAAAAAACCAGGAGTTTTTGTAAAAAATAAAAAAATTGCCTCAATAGGATTAAGAATAAAAAACAATTGTACTTATCATGGATTTTCATTAAATGTATCAATGAATCTTAATCCTTTTAAAAATATTAACCCATGCGGATTTAAAAAACTTGAAATGACACAAATAAGCAATTATGTTACTGACATAAGTATGAATACTGTTATTAACATATTCGTAAATAATTTTACAAATCAAATTAAAATTTATGAAAACAACTCCTCTATTAAATCATATAATCATACTAAAAATATGGATTTATAATCATCCTATTTTTTTATTAATAACCATTTTCTTTACTTCTTTATTAGAATCTGTAACAATCATTGGAAATGTAATACCTGGATCAGTATTAATTACAAGCATTGGATTCTTTATAGGATTAAAAAAAAACATACGTATTGATTTAGCTATTTTAATATCTTCATTAGGAATTATGATTGGAACTGAAATTGACTACATAATAGGACTTTATCTCAATAAACATATTATTAATATGTATCCATTTTGCAAATATACTCAATGGATCAATAATAAAAAAAAATATCTTATCAAAAATGAAATAGTAAGTCTATTTATCAGTAAATTTATAGGACCATTACGTCCTAACATTCCAGTAATATTAGGAATATTAAAAATGAATCATAAATTATTCTTTTTTGTCAATATATTTTCTGCAATTATTTGGTCTATTATATTTTTAATACCTGGAACATTGTTTAATTTAATCAATATTAAATAAATTACAAAAAAATTACTTATTTAAGTATATAAATAATAAATATATTAATATTTTTTAAATAAAATAAAAATCTAAAATATACTTTTCTTTATCCTGTATAAAATACGATTAGCAGCATCTTGTTCTGCCTTTTTTATAGTTTTTCCAAATCCTATTTCAGATATATTTAAATAATTAATACTACACATTACATGAAAAATTTGTTTATGTGTTTTCCCATATTTCTTAATTAAATTATATTGAGGTATAGGTTTTTTTTTAGATTGTAATAATTCCTGTAATTCTGTTTTTGCATCTTTTAGATTCAAAAGTAAAATACTTTTTGATAAACGAAATTTATACAATCTAAAAATTAATTTTTTAATTTCCTCCATTCCACCATCAATATATACCGCTGCAAAGATTGCTTCTAAAGCATCTGATAATATTGAAGCATTATGTAGACCTCCACTTTTAATTTCTCCAATACCTAAATTTAAATGTAATTTTAATTTTATTTCTGATGCAATATTAAAAAGCATTTCTTTTTTTACCAATAATGATCTTATTTTACTCATCTCTCCCTCATTTTTATAAGGAAAAAGTTGAAAAACTAAATCAGAAATAATAAAATTTAAAATGGAATCTCCAAGAAATTCAAATCTCTCATTATTTTCCTTTCCAACACTGCAATGTGTTAATGCTTTTTTTAACAAAGAAATATTTTTAAAATTATAACCTAACTTTTTTTCCAATAAATTTATATTTAAAAAATATGACATATATTTATGTAGTTTTACATAAAAAAATATTATATTTACTGATATATTAGATAAAAATTATAAAATATTAATCTAATAAATCACTTTTCCTATTCTATTCCAACGAATACCATGATATTTTTCATAAAAACTTATCCATACAAACATAACTTTTCCTATTAAATATTTATCATTAACCAATCCCCAAAAACGACTATCAAAACTATTATCACGATTATCACCCATTACAAAATAATAATTTTTTGGAATTACAATTTTAAAATCTTGATTCTTTATATTAGGATATAAATAAATATCATAAATTTTATTATCCAAAATTTCTCGATAACGCTTAACAATATTATTAGAACTTTCATCAATCTCATATCTAAGAAAAACACGTTTAACAATTTTTTTATTAATTTTTAATATCTTGTTATGATATACTATCTCATCTCCTGGAATACCAATTATTCTTTTCACATAATTTAATTTAGGATTAATAGGCCAATGAAATACAATAATATCTCCTCTTTTCGGTTTATTTTGAAATAACAATCTATACCCACTTCCAATAGGAGATCTTAATCCATAAATAAATTTATTAACTATAATAAAATCACCTACCATTAAAGTAGGCTCCAATGAACCAGAAGGAACATAAAATGGTTCAAAAATAAAAGAACGAACTAAAAAAATAAATAAAAATGCTGGAAAAAAAGAAGATAAAGAATTAACAATATATTTATACCTAAAACGTAAAAAAAAATTATTTTTAAATATAAAACAATTCAATAAATAAATTATACCAACTAAAATAAATAACAATAAAAATATAAAATTAAAATTCATATATATATATTATTTTTTTTAAATTTAAATATTTCAATAAATATTGCTTTGGAAATATTAACATTTCCTATTTTTTTCATTTGTTTTTTACCATATTTTTGCTTATTAAGTAATTTATTTTTTCTAGAAATATCACCACCATAACACTTATCTATAACATTTTTTCTAAATGCTTTAATTATTCTTTTAACAATAATACGATTATTTACAGCACTTTGAACAACTATATCAAACATTTGTCTTGGAATAATATTACATAACTTTTCTACAATATTTTTTCCATAATGATATGCCATATCTTTTCTTATAAATACTGAAAAAATATCAATAATTTTTTTGTTTATCAATATATCCATTTTTACTACATTAGATGGTTGAAATTTTAAAAAATTAAAATAAAGTGAAGCATAACCATTGCTTTTTGACTTTAATAAATCAAAAAAATTTAAAATTATATTACTCATTGGAAAATCATATACTAAAAAAACTTGAAAAGAATTGTAAATAATAGAAACTTGAACTCCACAATACTGTGTACATAAATTAATAATTTTTCCTAAACAATTATATGGAATAACAATATTCGCTCTAACAATTGGTTCTAATATTTGTTTTACATGATTATAATTTAAAATCTTGGAAGGCCTATCAATCAATAATAATTGTCCATCTTTTGTTAACACCTGATAACTTACTGTAGGTATAGTAGAAATTATATTTAAATTATATTCACGTTTTAACCTTTCTTGTATAATTTCCATATGAAGTTTTCCAGAAAATCCACAACGAAATCCATATCCTAATATTTCAGAAAATTCCTCTTCAAAAAATAAAGATGCATCATTAAGCTTCAATTTTAATAAAGATTTTTTAAAAAAAGCTATATCATTATTATCTAATAGAAATAAACTAGAATATATTTTAGGATTAGAACATTTAAATTTTAGTAAAGATTTACATGCTGGTGCATTATTTTTTGTTAACGTATCACCAACCAGAAACAAATTATTATTTATATTTTTAATCCCAGATACTACATATCCAACTTCTCCAGATTTTAAAAAAGTCTTTTTAATACGTTTAGGAGTAAAAATGCCTATATCTTCTGCAATACAAATTTTTCCATTAGACATTATTTTTAACGAATCACCTTTTTTTATAAAACCATGAACAACTCTTACTAGAAAAACCACACCAAAATAATTATTAAACCAAGAATCTATAATTAAAGCTTGTAATGGAGAATTAATATCACCTTTAGGTGAAGGAATATTATCTATTATACTTTCAAATAAATTATTAATCCCTAATCCAAATTTAGCACTAATTTGTAATATACTATTTACTTTTATTCCAATAAGATCTTGAAATTGATTTAAGATAAGATTTAAATCTATCTTATTAATAAGATCAATCTTATTTAAGACCGGTAATATTTTTATAGATTTATTAATCGCTTCTCTGCAAACCCCAATAGTCTGAGCTTCAATACCTTGAGTTGCATCAATTAATAAAATTGCACCCTCACAAGCTGATAAAGCTCTAGATACTTCATAAAAAAAATCAATATGTCCAGGAGTATCTATAATATTAAATAAATATGAAATGCCAGAACAAGATATGTAATTTAAAGAAACACTTTGTGCCTTAATTGTAATGCCACGTTCCCTTTCAATATCCATAGAATCCAATACTTGATCCATCATTTCTCTATCAGATAAAGTTCCACAATTTTGAATAAACCGATCAGCCAAAGTAGATTTTCCATGATCAACGTGCGCAATAATAGAAAAATTACGAATATTTTTCATATAAAAACTTTATTTTAAAAAATTTTACTAATAAAAAATAAAAAGTTAAAAATAAATTTTACCAAAAAATTATCTTGAATTGCATTTAATAAAGTAAAATTTACATGATAAAAACGTCTCCAAGGGGATTTGAACCCCTGTTACCGCCGTGAAAGGGCGATGTCCTAATCCGAACTAGACGATGGAGACAAATCTTATAATAAACCGTCATAGATACATTCTAAAAATTAGATTATTATATGAAATAATTCTTAATTTGTAAAAAAATATAATATCTATTAATAAAATTAATAACTATAAAAAATAAAAAATTTTTTAGTTAAATAACTTTAAACTTTCTTCCAAACGTAACAAAACACGTTTTTTCCCTAAAAAAATAAATATTTTCTTAATTGAAAACGAACAATCATTTCCAGTTAAAATAACACGTAAAATTTGTATTACATTATTGACAGTAATATTATTTTTTATACTCAATTGTTTAATAAATTCTAATATTTTATTTTCATTCCAATCATCCAATAATACTAATTTTTTTTGCAATTTTATAAAAAAAGGTAAAAAACATGATTTAAAATATTTACCTATTAAATTTATATCATAAATAACTTTATTTTGATAAAATGACTTACTATTTTCACACATTTCTACCAAAGTATTATAACGACCAGATTGCGCATGAAATAAATCAACTAATCTAGGACCATTATTTAAATTTATATTTAGATCTTTAAAATATTCAAATAATATAGAATTTATCTCTTTTTCTGATATATTTTTCTGATAATATTTATTTAACCAATATAACTTATCATAATTAAATTTAGCATTACTATGACTAATATTATTTAAATTAAAATAATGAATCATCTCCTCTATACTAAAAATTTCTTTGTTACCACATGACCATCCCAACCGAACTAAACAATTTAATAAAGCTTTTGGTAAAATACCTAATTTTTTAAATTCAATAACATCTATGGATCCATATCGTTTAGATAAAGATTTTCCATCTTTTCCAAGAATCATAGGTAAATGAGCAAAAACAGGAAGTTTTGCATGTAAAGCATTAAATAAATTAATTTGTTTAGGGGTATTACTAATATGATCATTACCTCGAATAATATGAGTAACTTTCATATCAAAATCATCAACAACAGAAGAAAAATTATAAGTTGGAGATCCATTGGATCGCATTAAAATAAAATCATCTAATTCATTATTATTAATATTAATATTTCCATAAACTTTATCATAAAACGATACTACACCAGATATAGGCGTTTTAAACCTTACAACTTGATAAATATCTTTTTTAAAAGAAAAATTTTTATTACGACAGTATCTATCATATCTAGGTTTTTTATTACTATTAATTTGATTTATACGTAAAAAATTTAATCTTTCTTGAGTACATCTACAATAATAAGCTTTATTTTCATCTAATAACTGTAAAATAATTTCTTGATATCTAAAATAATTATGACTTTGATAAAACGGATTATTATCATAATCTAAACCTAACCAGTTCATACTAGATAAAATAGCATGAATAAAATCTATCTTTATACGACTTATATCTGTATCATCAATTCTTAATAAAAATTTTCCATTAAAATGCCTAGCATATAACCAGGAAAATAATGCAGTACGTATACTACCTATATGTAAAAATCCAGTAGGGCTAGGAGCAAAACGAGTTATAACAAACATAAAATACTCTATTCCATAAAAAATTCTACTTTTATTAAAGTAACTTATTTCTATATATAAAATATAAATTTATATATTTATAAATAGTTTTTAAAAATTAATTTCTATTATATAGTTAACATACCACAATTAATTAAAATTAAAACATTTTTTAACTAAATTAATAATCTTTCCTCTTAAAAAATCTATATTAAAATAATTATTAACCATATTAAAAATTACAGATATTATTATACCTAAAAATATAATTATTAACATAAGATTAATCATAGTAATCTTTTTTTTCATCATAACCTCTTTATAAAAAAATTTAAATTATCTTTAATTTTCTATCAATAAATAATAATAATCTTAAATTATATTTAATTTTATTGATTATCAAACTAAATTCTAAAATATATTTAATATATAAATACTAATCTTTATATTAGAACCTATAAGAATAAAATTTTATTAAAATACCCATTTTTAAATTGAATAAAAAATTATTAATTTTTTTATTTAAAAAAATATATTTAATTAATTCTAATAATTTAAAATCAAATATTTTAAAAGTAAACTATTTAAAAAAATAATTTCTTTAAATTTATAATTAAATTTTTATTTGTTTTACATTATCTTCTTCAATTACCTCCCCCAAAAAAAATTTTCCAACTTTTTGAAAACGCTTTATAGAATCTGTAACAAAATAATAAATTTTACTTTTAAATGTATAATCAAAATTAAACAAATTATTTTTTTTAAATACTTTATATAAAGCAAAAGCAGTAGATATTGATGAATCAATTATTTTAATTCTTTTAGGCAAATTTTTTTTTAGTAAAGACTTAAAAACATTAAAATGTGTACAACCTAATAAAATAATATCATTTTGATTGATATTACCTAAATAATATTTAAAAACCTCTCTTACAATAGAATTATCTATCATTCCTTCTTCTGCTAAAGTCACTAAAACATTACATGATTTAGATAAAATAATAGCATGCGGACAATTTTTACGAATATAACGTTGATACAATTTCGAATCAATAGTAGTTCTAGTAGCTAGAATTATTACACGATTATCTTTTATTACTGAAATTATCTTCTTCAAAATAGGATCAATAACTCCGATAACTGGAAATAAATGAGAATATTTATTTTTTAAATAAGATAAAGATACACTGGAAGCAGTATTACATGCAATAACTAATGCTTTAATTTTTTGTTTAATTAAAAAATTAACTGATCTTATAGTATAGTAATGAACTATATTCTTACTTTTTATTCCATAAGGAAATCTAGCTGTGTCGCATATATATATAAATGATTCATGAGATAAAAATTTTTTTAATGAACGTAAAATTGTCAAACCACCAACTCCAGAATCAAAAACACCTATTGGAAGTAAACATTTATCTCTCATAATTACATTGATTAATATAAAAAAACTCTATTATTAATATTAAAAATAAAATACTACTTAGTTTTTAATAACAAACTATGTGTAAAAAAAATAATAAAAGATTTCTGCATTATTTTTTTTCCAAAATATCTTTATTTATCAAACCAAATGCAATTTCTTTAAGAGCAACTACTGTAATCTTATCTTTTTTACATTCTACCAATGGTTTCTCACCATTAATTAAAATATTTCTAGCACGCTTAGTTGCTAGCATTACTAATTCAAAACGATTAGACACGAAATTTAAACAATCTTCTATTGTAACTCTAGCCATAATTCAAATCCTAAAATTTATAGTTAAAAAATATAATAACAACACAAAACAATTTTTTTATTCAAAAAAAAATTAAAAAATATCGAACAACAACATCAAATATTTTTCAGTATATTTTAAATATAAAAAAAGTATTTATCTAATAAATATAAAAAATATATAAAAAATTATTTTCTATAAAGATAATAAAAAAGAAGAAAGTAAATCTTTATTATATATTTTTTGATATGTCATTTTTAATCTATTTGCCAAAATAATAGCATATAATTCTAATATAGTATTATCTAAATCATCATTGATAATTAAATAATCAAATTCTTTTAAATGAATTACATCATTTTTAACATAACGCATTCTCTTATTAACAAAACTACAATCTTTATTTCGATGAAATAATCTATGTTTTAAAACCCTTAAAGATGGAGGTATAATAAAAATAGAAATAGCTTGATTAGGATAAAGATATTTAATTCTTTTAGCACCTTGCCAATTAATTGCCAAAATTAAATCTATACCATTATTAATAAATTTATTAATTTCTTCAAAAGAAATTCCATAGTAATAATTAAATATACGAGCATATTCCAAAAAAAAATTTTTTTTTTTCATTATAAAAAATTGTTTTTTTTCAATAAAAAAATAATCAATACCTTCTTTCTCACCAGGTCTTATTGGTCTAGTAGTATAAGATATAGGGGCACCAATATTATTAACTAAACGAACTATATTTTTTAATAAAGTTGTTTTCCCACCTCCAGATGGAGAAGATAAAATAATAATATTACCTAAAGAAAACTTATTCATATTTTATTCAATATTTTTTATTTGTTCACGTATTTGATCAACACAAACTTTCATCTCCAATCCAAGTTTTATAATTTTAATAAAATCTGATTTCGAAATTAATGTATTAACTTCCCTATAAATTTCCTGCATTAAAAAATCTAAATAACGACTTACAGATGATTTTTCAAATAAAACTTTTTCTATTTCACACAAATGAATTTTAATTCTATCTATTTCCTCATTAATATCTAATCGCATCACCATAAAAGCTACTTCTTGCGAAATACGTAATTGATTTTCCGAATTAATTGAAAATTTTTTAAGATCTAATAATATTTTTTTATGCTTTTTTTCCAATAAAAATGAAGCATTATCTTTGATAAGATCAATATTTTTTTTTAATATTTTTACTCTAGAAATAATACATTCCCTTAAAGCGTTTCCCTCTATTTTTTTTACTTCTAAAAGTTTTATTACAGTTATTTGAAATAACTTTAAAATTCTTCTTATTAAAACTCGATCAAATTCGATATCAATTTGAACAACATTAGGCCAAGTTAAAATCTTACTTAAAGTTAAATCATTTTTTATATTTTCACTAATAGAAATAGAATTTGTAACATTAATTATTTTTTTTACTAATGTAATATCAATATATATTTGTTGTTGTTTATAAAAAAAATTTTTTATTTTCAATAAACATTCTATCTTTCCTCGATTAATTTTTTTTTTTAAAATATTTTTTAATGAATATTCTAAAAACTTAAATTTATCAAACAAAAAGAATGAAACATCAAAATGCCTATAATTTAAAGATTTAATTTCCCAATAAATAATATAATCTTTAAAAATTCTTTGAGATTTTGCAAACGCAGTCATACTGTATATCATAATAAATCTAAAGAAAAAATAATAAAAAACATTAATATTTTTATTAAAAATAATATTTACAATAATAAAAAAGGTAAAACTTCTTTTCTTAATATAATTTTTAATTATATTAACTTGATTTAATATAAATTAATATTCTAAAAATAATAAAATCTAGTCTAATAGTCTTTAATTTTATATCAAAATATTTCTCTATAATCAAGATACTGTAACATACACATACCTAAAAATAAATATTCTTATAAAATTTATAATAAAAATTATTTAATAACGATAATATTTTGATTTATAAGGACCTTCTATTGGAGTATCTATATATTTAGATTGATTATCTGTTAATATTGTCAGCTTTGCACCCACATAATCTAAATGTAATCTAGCTACTTTTTCATCATATATTTTAGGTAATGTATAAATATCATTTTTATAACAACTAAAATTATTAAATAATTCAATCTGTGCTAAGACTTGATTTGTAAAAGATATAGACATAACAAAATTAGGATGACCATTAGAACAACCTAAATTAACTAATCTTCCTTCAGCAAGCAAAATTATATGCTTCCCATTAGGTAATTCAATTAAATCAACTTGAGGCTTAATATTAGTCCAATGATAATTTCTTAAACTATAAACATCAATTTCAAAATCAAAATGACCTATGTTACATAGCACAACATTATCCTTCATATTCATCATATGATCATGTGTAACAACGTGATAATTACCAGTTGCAGTAACAACTATATCAACTTCATTAGAAATATCACAAAGTGTTAATACTTTATATCCATCCATAACAGCTTGCAAAGCACATATAGGGTCAATTTCACTAATATATACAATAGCACCTTGACCGCGAAAAGCCTTAGCACAACCTTTTCCAACATTTCCATAACCTAAAATTAAAACTATTTTTCCAGCAATCATAATATTTAAAGCTTGCTTTAAACCACTTAACAATGATTCTCTGCATCCATATATATTATCAAATTTAGATTTTGTTACAGAATCATTTATATTAAAAGCAGGTATTTTTAATTTTCCTTCTTTAACCATTTTATAAAGTCTATGCGAACCTGTAGTTGTCTCTTCAGAAACACCTAATATTGATTCTAATATTTCAGGACACTTATTATGTACATAAGAAGTTAAATCTCCTCCATCATCAATTAACAAATTTGGTCTCCAGTAATTAGGGCCATATAAAATTTGTTTTATACACCACCAATATTCCTTTTCCGTCTGTCCTTTCCATGCAAAAATAGGAACTCCAGCAACAGCCATTGCAGCAGCAGCATGATCTTGTGTAGAAAAAATGTTACAAGAAGACCACCTTACTTCCGCACCCAAAAATATTAAAGTTTCTATAAGAACAGCAGTTTGCACAGTCATATGTAAACAACCAGAAATTCTAGCCCCTTTTAATGGTTTATTATTATTGAATTCTTTTCTTAAATTCATAAGACCAGGCATTTCCATTCTTGCTATAGAAATTTCTTTCATTCCAAAATTAGCTAAAGCAATATCAAAAACTTTATAATCTATCATTTTTTATGAAATCATAAATTTAAAATTTTAAAAATCAGAATAACTTTAATTAAAATTGATTACTAAATATTTTATTTATTACTAATATTATAAAACAACAAAATATTGTCTTCCTACAACAAAACAATAAATTATCAAATTTTTAATAAAAATATTTATAAAATTTATTAATTAATAACAAAACATTTTATTAAATAAAAAATAATTTTAAAAGTAATACTATATATTTAATGTAATTAAAAATTACTATTAAAACTAATAATGAATATTAAACTAAAATTTCATTTTTTCAAAAAACTTTTTTACACCATCAAACCATGAACTAACACGAGGTGAATTAGCGCCTCCATTATTTTCTAAAGATTCTTGTAAATTTAATAATAAATTTTTTTGCTCTTTAGATAAATTAACAGGAGTTTCTACAATAATTTTACACAATAAATCTCCTATAGTTTTGTTTCTAATCGATCCAACTCCTTTTCCACGAAGACGAAAAATTTTACCAGTTTGCGTTCCTCCTGGTATTTTTAATGTAACTCTTCCTCCTAACGTTGGAACATCTATAGATCCTCCAAGAGCTGCTATTGCATAATTGATAGGAACTTCACAATATAAATTATTCCCCTCTCGTCTAAAGATAGAATGAGGTTTAATTTCTATCTTTATATATAAATCTCCAGACCCACCTCCTTTTAAACCAGCTTCTCCTTCCCCAATTAAACGAATCTGATCTCCGTCATTCACTCCAGAAGGGATTTTTACAGTCAATTTCTTATTTTCTCTAATTCTACCTTGACCAGAACAAGTATAACAAGGATCAACAATTACTTTACCCTCACCATTGCATTTTCTACATGTTTGTTGAATAGAAAAAAAACCTTGTTGCATACGAATCTCTCCAGCACCGTGACAAACATCACATTTTTTTGGATGAGAACCTCTTTTAGAACCTAAACCAAAACATACCTTACATGTAGTAAATCTTGGAATATTAATATTAATCTTTTTTCCAGAAGAAGCTTCTTCTAAAGTTACCTGAACATTAAATTGCAAATCAGAACCTCTATTATCATTCGAATGTTTATTGCTATTTCTACCTCCTGTAAACATAGTTTCGAAAAGATCAAAAACATCCCCAAATCCACTAAAATTACTAGATTTCACAGTAGATTCTACAGAAGGATCTATACCTGCCTGTCCAAACCTATCATACATTGCACGTTTTTCTTTATTAGATAATACTGCATATACTTTTTGAATTTCTTTAAATTTCTCTTCAGCTAATTTATCATTAAGATTCCTATCTGGATGATATTTCATAGCCAATTTTCTATATGCACGTTTTATCTCTAAATCACTTGCATTGCGATCTACACCAAGAATTTCATAATAATCCTGACTTGACATTATTTTATAATACCATTTTACTCTGTACTAAATAGAATTTAATCTAATAAAACTACTTTTCAATATAAAAAGTTCTATTTATTATCATCAGTTTTTTTATCTTCTTTTACTTCCTCAAATTCAGCATCAACAATATTATCTTTATTGGAAGAAGAATTATTTTCCTTAGTATTACTATCTGAAACATTGCTTTTTACATTATTATCAAATGATTTATTACTACCAGATTTTTTTAACATCTGTAAACGATCCATTAAATTACTAGAAATATCTGTTAAAATACGAATTTTATTTTCAATCAATACTTTATCATTTCCTTTTACAGATTCTTTTAAATCATTAATAGCACTTTCCATGCTATTCCTATCTTTTTCAGATAAGTCATTAGAAAACTCTTTTAAAGTTTTCTCACTAGTATGAATAAGAGCATCAGCTCTATTTCTTACTTCAATTATTTCTCTAAATTTCTTATCTTCTTCTGCATGAGATTTAGCATCTTTTATCATATTTTGAACTTCATCTTCACTTAATCCACTTGAAGCTCTTATAATAATTGATTGAGCTTTTCCAGTAGTCTTATCTTTTGCAGATACATTTAATATACCATTTGCATCTATATCAAATGTTACCTCTATTTGAGGTACACCCCTAGGAGCTGGAGGTATGCCAGTCAAATCAAACCTACCTAACGATTTATTTGCTGATGCTTGTTCTCTTTCTCCCTGTAGAATATGTACAGTAACTGCAGTTTGATTATCATCAGCTGTAGAAAATACCTGAGTAGCTTTTGTAGGTATAGTAGTATTTTTTTCAATAACCTTTGTCATAACTCCACCTAAAGTTTCTATACCTAATGACAATGGAGTAACATCCAATAATAAAATATCTTTAACATCTCCAGACAATACTGCTGCTTGAATAGCAGCACCAACAGCAACCGCCTCATCTGGATTTACATCTTTTCTAAGATCTTTTCCAAAAAACTTTTGAACAGTTTTTTGGACTAGTGGCATTCTAGTTTGACCTCCAACTAAAATAACTTCATTAATTTGAGATACACTTAATCCAGCATCTTTCAATGCTACCTCACAAGGTTTTATGGTTCTTTGAACTAAATCTTCCACTAAAGATTCTAATTTAGCTCTAGTTAATTTTATATTTAAATGTTTAGGACCAGAAGAATCTGCTGTTATATATGGTAAATTAACATCAGTTTGTTGAGCTGAAGATAATTCAATCTTAGCTTTTTCTGCAGAATCTTTTAATCTTTGTAAAGCAAGAGAATCATTATTTAAATCAATTCCAGTATCTTTCTTAAATTCTAATACAAGATATTGAATTAAAGCTAAATCAAAATCTTCTCCACCTAAAAACGTATCACCGTTTGTAGCTAATACCTCAAATTGATGTTCACCTTCAACCTCAGCTATTTCTATAATAGAAACATCAAATGTACCACCACCCAAATCATAAACAGCTATAACTACATCTCCCTTTTTTTTATCCATTCCATACGCAAGAGCAGCAGCTGTAGGCTCATTTATAATTCTTTTTACTTCTAATCCAGCAATTCTTCCAGCATCTTTAGTTGCCTGACGTTGAGAATCATTAAAATAGGCAGGAACAGTAATAACAGCTTCTTTAACCTCCTCACCTAAATAATCTTCCGCAGTTTTTTTCATTTTTCTAAGAATTTCTGAAGAAATTTGAGGTGGAGCTAAATCTTTCCCTTTAATTCTAACCCATGCATCTCCATTAGATGCCCTTATTATCTTATAAGGAACCATTTTAATATCTTTTTGCACAATCGGATCATCAAATTTTCTACCAATCAAACGTTTTACTGCAAAAGGAGTATTTTCAGGATTTGTAACAGCCTGTCTTTTAGCTGCATCACCAACCAAAGTTTCTCCATCTGTATAAGCTATAATAGAAGGAGTAGTTCTACGACCCTCACTATTCTCAATTACTTTTGGATCACCTTCCATAACTGCAACACAAGAATTAGTTGTACCCAAATCAATCCCAATAATCTTTGCCATTTTTTAATTACTCCAATGATATAATATTTTATTATTCTATAAATTACCAAAAAACAAAATCCTATCGAAAAACAAACACAAACAATATTTTATTCAGAACCCTAACAAATAATGATAAATCTATATACAGTCATTTTATTTTTCCCTTTATAAACAATTAAACAATTTTAGATTTAGCCACAATTACCCTAGCAGGACGAATAACTCTATCATATAGTTTATAACCTTTTTGAAATACCGATATTACGGTATTATCCATCAATGCTTCACTCTCTTGAATAGACATAGCCTCATGTTCTTCGGGGTTAAACTTTTCTCCTTTTGGAAAAATTTCTACAACACCATGCTTAATTAAAGCATCTAAAAATAATTTTCTAATTAAAATCAACCCTTCATACATAATTTTTGAATCAGAATTTTCACACAATTGCAAAGCTTGATCTAAACTATCTATAACTGGTAAAAAATCTATTAAAATCTTACTAATTCCATAACGATGTGCATCAAAAATATCTCGTTCAGAACGACGCCTAAAATTTTCTAACTCAGCTATAGCTCTAACAGCCCTATCCCAATTTTCATCAGATTTCCTTTTAGCTTCATCTAAATCTTTTTTAATTTTATCAATTTCACTTAAAGTATTTTCATTTTTATCTAAATTTTTAGGTGCAGATTCAAGTTTATCCAAATTTTCAGGCATAATTTTTTCTTGTAAACTATCTACAGAAAAAAATTTATCTTTTCTATCTTCTTTATTCATAAAAGACTCCAGAACATTTAGCTTTTAAATGTGGGGACTTTTAAAAAAAAATCAAGTCTAACTACTTTTTAAAAGTATAAAACTCATATATTATTGATATAATTAAATTAACTTATAACTACACATTAATATATATATGTACATTTTAAAAATAAGAAAACTCTCTATAAAAACTAAAATTGGTATATACGAATGGGAACAAAAAATAAATCAAAATCTAAAATTAGATATTGATATTAAAACTAAATACAAACAACATAATGATCAAATAGATAATGTTATTGATTATACAGAAATAATAAATACAATCAATTCTCACTTAAAAAATAATTCTTTTAAATTAATTGAAACTGTTGCATATTCTACTGCAAAAATAATAAAAAACAAATTTAAATTAAATTCAGTAAAAATCACTGTATGCAAACCACAAACAATAACGAACGCAAAAAATGTATGTGTAACATTAAAATATTAAATAAATTAATATTTTTTTAAAAGAAACAATTAAACTTATAATATATGTTTTTTACATACGTTCTGGAGAAGAAATACCTAATAAATCCAAACCATTTTTTAAAATTTGTCCCACTGACTTAATTAAACATAACCTAGCATTTCTCAATGTATGTTCTTTGCATAATAAAGAAACAGAATTATAGTAACTATGAAGTTTAGAAGATAAATCTAAGAGATAACAAGAAATTCTATGTGGATCATAAAACTTTGATGCACTAACAATAACATCCAGATATTTATTAAGAAAAGATATAATCTCCAATTCCTGAGCTTTATTAAGTAAAGATAAGTTTAATAAACCTGCATCTTTATCAAAACATAATTTACGCTTATTAACTTGCCGAATTACAGAACAAATACGAGCATATGCATATTGAATATAATAAACAGGATTTTCATTAGATCTTAATTTTGCTAAATTTAAATCAAATTCTATATATTGATCAGATTTTCTCATTATATAAAAAAATCGTATTACATCATTCCCTAACTCTTCATATAAATCATGCAAACTAACAGAATAATTATTTCTTTTTGATAATTTAACATATTTTCCATCTCTATAAAGAACCACAAACTGAACTAGCAATACATTTAAAATATCTACATTATAATTAAAAGACTTCATAGCAGACTTTATTCTGCCAACATAACCATGATGATCACAACCAAAAATATTTATGATTTTATCAAATCCTCTATTATATTTATCAATATGATAAGCAATATCCGATGCGAAATATGTAATAGAACCATTGGATCTAATCAAAACTCTATCTTTTTCATCTCCAAATTTAGTTGATTTAAACCATAAAGCACCATTACTAATATAAGTACAATTATTTTTCTTCAATTTTTCTATAATATTTTGAACAACTCCAGAGTTTAATAATTCATATTCGGATATCCAATTATCGTAATAAATTTTAAAATTTGATAAATCTTTCTTGATATTACATATTATAAAAAATAAGGAATTTTTATAAAAAATTTCATAATAAAAATTTCCTAAAACTGTCTTAGTTATTCCAATTAAAAAATCAATATATACTTCTTCTTTTTCATTTTCTATTATTTTTTTAGATAACCACTTATCCTTAATTTTATTCCAAGAATATTTAAATTTTAATCCATATTCTTTGTATATATAATTAGCAATATTTTTTACATATTCGTTACGATAAATACCAATTGGAAAAGTAACATGCTCTCCAACTAAATTTAAATATATTAACCAAATACTTAATAATAAAATATCTACTTGCTTTCCAAAATCATTTATATAATATTCTTTAATTACACGATAACCTAATAACTCAAATAAATTAGATAATATAGAACCAAAAACTGCTATTCTACCATGACCAACATGTAATGGTCCTGTAGGATTAGCTGAAACAAATTCAATAAGTATTTTTTTTCCATCACCTAAAGAAAGTTTTCCATAATTTTCTGATTGTTCTAAAATTTTTTTAATTATATTAAATTTTTCATTATAAGAAATAAAAAAATTAATAAAACCTGGATAAGCTATCTCAATAGTTTTAATGATTATATGTTTTGGTAATAAAACCACCATATGTTTAGCAACATACATAGGATTTTTTTTTGCAACTTTTGCAATAACTAAAGATATATTTGTAAAAAAATCACCAAATTTCTTATTTTTAGTATAATCTACCTTAAAATTATTAATAACTTTATTAAAAATAAAATTTGAATAATTCATTTTTTTAAAAGCATCAACTATCAGTGATTTAATTATAAATTTCATAATCTATTTAATACAAATTCTTATCAAATAAAATTAATTAATAAAAAAATATCGCTATTATTTTAAATAAAAACTAACTATAATATAAAAATATATAAATATATTTTATTATAATTTTTCTTTTACGAAATATAAAACAAAAATTTCTTTACTTTTTAAATACAAATCAACTAAATTATAACAACAAAATATTAAGCACATTATATTTTATCCAACTCTAATAGTGAAAAATCAGAAACTTCAAAAAATAACTTTTGTGATTTTTTAATTAAAGCTAATCTATTCAAATAGATTATATTGTTATTATTTACAATTCTTACATGATTTAAAAGATTGTTTAAAAGTTTCCCTAATTCTATTAAATACTTTAAAAGTAATTCACATTTCTTATTATAGATAAAACCTTTAATTTTCTTTTCAAAAAAAGTTAAAAACCTAAATAAACTAAATTCAAAATTACTGTTAAAAAACGATTCATTAATTACAAAATTATCAAATTTAATTTTCGGCATTTTAAATAAACAATTATTAATACGTTTACAAACCGATATTAAAAAACTGCACTCTTTCTTAAAATCAAAAAAATATTTTAATATTTCAATTTTATTATTAATCTCATAAAAACAATACTTACCAGAAACAAATACAGATTTTAATAAAGATTTATTAACACCATTCTTATAATGATAATATTTAAAACGATCAAAAACAAAATCATTAATTTTATTAATAATATTAATATTATCAAAATCAATAAAATTGTAACGAATATAATTATCATATGCTAAATTAATAAGAAAAGATAAATTAAACGGATAAGAAATATTTAAAAGTAATCGAACTAAAGATAAAGCATATCTTCTTAATTTAAAAGGATCTTTAGATTTTTTAGGTTCCCCATATTTTAAAAATATACCTACAAATGTATCTAAACAATCAGCTAATGATAAAGCTATTCCAATTCTTGACATAGGCAATATGTCATTAGAAAAACGAGGAAAATATTGTTCTTTTAATGCTATAGCTACAGACATTTTTTCCTTATTATAAATAGCGTAATAATATCCAATAAATCCTTGTAATTTAGGAAATGCACACACCATTTCAGTTAATAAATCACACTTAGATAGCTTAATAGCCCTAATAACATCATCAATATTTAAACTTAATGGATTTACTAATGCGGTTTTTATAATGCACTTTATACGATAAATTTTTTCTTTCATTGAACCTAATTTTTCTTGAAAAATTATATTATTTAAATCTTTATATCTACTAATCAATGAATATTTTTTATCTTCATTAAAAAATAAATTAGCATCATTAAGTTTAAAATAAACAGATTTTTCATTATCTTTAATCACTTTATCAAAATTATTACTAACAATATTAGTAACAATTATAAAATATGGAATTAAACAAAATTGAGAATCTTGCAATGCAAAACATCTTTGATGTACCTCTAAAACTTCTATAATTACTTCCTTTGGTAAAGTTAAAAACTTTTTGGAAAATCTTCCTAATAAAACTCTTGGCCATTCAACCATAGAAATTACTTCATTAATTAAATTTTCCGAAAAAATAACATGAACATTATGATTTTTTTCTATTTTTTTTATTTCATCCAAAACATATTTTTTTCTTATAAAAAAATTTGGAATAACATAATATTTATTTAACAACTCTTTATAAAGACTAGGATTATCAATATAAATTTTCGATTTCATAAAAAACTTATTACCATAAGTAATACGTTCCGACTTTAATCCATAAATCATAAAATCGATAATATCTTTTCCTAATAAACATACTAACCAACGTACAGGTCTGATAAACATAACATTACTTAAATTCCAACGCATAAACTTAAAAAAAGACAAAGAAAAAAAAGATTTTGATATTAATTCAGATAACAAATTTTTTAATTTTTTTTTATTTAAAAAAGTATAATATGCTACATATTTTTTATCATTATGATAACTAATAATAATATCTTTTAAAGATAAATCATTATTTTTAATAAAATTTAATAAAATATCTGTTGGATTTCCTAATTTATCATAAGACAAACTATATAATGGTCCAAATCGTAATAAACTATTATTAATTACTTTTTTTTCTACTTTAATATTTTCTATACATATAGCTATTCTTCTTGAAGATAAAAATATTTCTTTGTCTTCATATAAAATATTAAAAGATTTCATACCATCTAAAATTTTTTTAAAAAATATTTCAGAAAAAACTAATAACTCTTTCGATGGCAACTCTTCACAACCCAATTCAAATAAAAAATCAACTCCCATAAAATTTCCTTATTTTTTTAAAGGAAAACCTAAACTTTTACGCTGAACAAAATAAATATTTGCTATTAAAGTTGATAATTTTCTAATTTTAAAAATATAATTTTGTCTTTCATTAACAGAAAATATTTTTCTAGCTTCTAATAAATTAAACAAATGAGAAGCTTTTATTACCATCTCATATGCAGGAATAATTAAACCTATAGAAATTAATTTATTAGCCTCATTTTGATAAAACTCAAAATTTTTCAATAAATTATCAGTATTAACTAATTTAAAATTATATAAAGACATTTCAACTTCATTTTGATAAAATATTTCTTTATAACTGATTATTCCTCCTTGTTTTGTTTTTGTCCAAGGAATATCAAAAATATTATCTACATCTAATATTAACATAGAAATACGTTCTAATCCATATGTTAGCTCAATAGATATAGGATCACAAGTCAATCCACCCATTTGTTGAAAATACGTAAATTGCGAAATTTCTAATCCATTTTGCCGAATTTCCCAACCAACTCCACAAGCTCCCAATGTAGGAGATTCCCAATTATCTTCTATAAATTGAATATCATTAATTGATAAATCAATATTTAAATATTTAAGCGAATCAAAATACATTTCTTGTACATTATCTGGAGAAGGTTTGATAATAACTTGAAATTGATAATAATATTGAAGACGATTACAACTATTTCCGTATCTACCATCTAAAGGTCTTCTAGACGGTTGAAAAAAAGACACAAACCAAGGTTCTGGTCCAATCGTACGAAAAAATGAAGCAGGATGAAATGTACCTGCTCCGACTTCCATATCTAAAGGTTGTAGAAGTAAACAACCATTATTTATCCAAAATTCCTGCAATTTTATAAAAATATCTTGAAAAGTAACTATACTACTCATAAACATACAAAAAACAATAAAAAATAATTATAATAATCAGTCATTTTTTTTATGATTAAAATATTAATACATAAAAAACACTACAAAATAAAAAAAATACAACCTCCTCTTAAATTAATAATCTAATTTATTAGTTTTTCCATATATAATCCATATTTACATAGCGATCATATTTACTACTAAATATACTTAATTTCTTGCAATATCATAAATATATGAAATATTAATAAAACAAAAAATAATTTTTTTATATAAATTATATTAAAGAAAATTTTTCAATTAACTTCTGTAAAATATTTTCACTAACAAATCCAGGAATAAATACAGGAATATGTTTTGAGTCAAATTTTAACTTTCCAAATGAAGTCGTTGATGCGATGATAAAAGCTGGAGTTCCCATTAGATGTAACTTATCAGCTAAATTTCTATTTATGTTTAAATTCTTAGATATAGAAACATTTCTTATATCCTTCCTCAACTGAAATAAATCTATTCCAGACAATCTAGCAATATTTACAATCATTCTACCATTTAATTTCCCATGAAAATCCATCAATGTATCATGAATATTTTTGTACCTTCCTTGAAAAGAAGAAGCCAATGAAATTCTAGAAGCAAAATTAGAAATCTTACCAAATATAGGAAATTCCTTATAAACAACTTTTAAATTATGATTTTTACTAATTAACGAATTAATTATCTTATTCATCTTTTTACAATGAACACACTGATAATCAAAAAACTCAACTAATGTTACAGTACCATTAGGATTTCCAACAGTACTTAAATCATCTACAAATAACTGATTAGAATATTTTTTAATAGAATCTTGAATTCTTTTTTGAAAAAGTTCTTGTTGTTTTTGCTGAAGTATTTGAGATACCTCTAAAAGTATCTCTGGATGAGATAATAAATAATTTTTTACTATTAATTCTATATCCTGTTTTTTAACATCTGTAACTTCTGCAAAACTACTATTAATAAACTGTGCATTAACAAATGGAAATACAAATATAGAAAAAAACCAAGTAAAAATAGCAAAAAATCTTTTCATAAAATTTTCCCTTATTTATTTTATTTATTTAATTCATTAACTAAATATATAATATATATTGTAACACATAACACTGATTTAATCACAAAATAATTAACAGCGTTATTGTATCATGATAACTAATACATTTTCAAGATACTTACAAAATAAAATATAAATATCAATATATAAAAAATTAATTTTTATATTTTATTTTATCAATAAATCCTATATTAACACATTCATTCTTATTGTCTCAAACAAATGTTTTTATAATAAAAATCTAGAAATACTTCATCAATTTTTATCAAATGAAAATGACTTTAAAGTACCTTTAGGCAGTAATACACTAACTGATTGTTTTTGTAAATAAATTTCTACACCATCAGAAATCATAACTTTTATATAATCCGAACTTGTTAATTGAACTATTTTTCCTAAAATTCCATTTGAAATAATAACTTCATCCCCTTTTCTTAATTTACCAATCATATCTCTATGTTCTTTTGCTCGTTTATATTGAGGCCTAATAATAACTAAATAAAATAAAATAAATATACCAACAATCATTAACAATGAAAAAATACTATCACGAGATGATGCCAATGAACTAGATTGATATGAAGCAAATGCTTTATGGATAAGTATCATAAGAACAAATTATCTCCTATTTTTCATATTTTAATAAAACAAAATACATATTCAAAAAAATAAACACACTAAATAAACCCATATTAATTATTATAAAAACAACAATGTATATAATAAAAAATATCTCTATTACTAAAAAAATCAGATTATTAAAAACCCTAACATATAACAATTAAAATAGAATACATAATAAACGATATTTAAAACTTATATTTTACTTTAAAAATAAATAAAACAGATCTATACGTATAAATTTCTATATATATTATTTTTAAAATTATGGAGATGGCGGGATTTGAACCCGCGTCCGAAATCTTTTTATCTTTAGCTCTACATGTTTATCTTATTTCTTTAATAAAATTATAAGTTATTTAATAAGCAAAATTCTTATAAAATTTGTTCACTTATTTAATTTTTTTACTATTGAACAATAAAATGTAAAAAAACTAGCTTATTTATAATTTATAATATCATTTAGCATAAACAAGCAAATATCATAATGATATACCACATTAACCATATGTAAAAATATAATTAAATTAAAATAATCATATTACACATATAGGGATATATGAAAGTACATATACAATAAACTGATAAGTAAAATTTAACTTAAGCAGCCATAGACATACTTGTATATGAAGTATCATCTTTTGCACTTTTTTGTAAGAATGTTTTACGAGTATTCCTTCTCGACATGCACTTATAAGATTATTTTAGATTACGTCTAATCCAATCATCCCCCTTTTTTAAATATAAAAATTAAAACTACATATTTATAAAATAATACTCACCAATTATAAAACTTTTAATATTATAATAAAAATATAAAACTATCTCCAATAAAACTTAATTAATATTCCTAAATAAAATACTAACAAAAATTAATAAACTCTCATTACAAAACCTTTATAAAAAAATAATCTCACTTAACACTATTTAGAATAAAATAACATATATTTTAAATATATCCAATATATATAATCTTTTTTTATTTAAAAGTAAATATTTAAAACAAACTATTACTTAAAACTAATCTACTAAAAATATAATTCAATATAAATTATTAAAACATATATAACACTACTTCACTTTAAAAAATACATATTATCTTTCTTAAAAATCAAATTACTATCAAACAAATATTTAAATTTTAATTAATAATCCTATTAAACTTATAAATTTAAAATAAATAATTAAAAATTAAATGGTATAAAATTACTTGAACATCTCAATTTTAAATTATACAATTGAAATTAATAAAATATATTGTAATTTTTATAAAGTTATTTATATATAATTATATTAACTAAAAAATAATAGTTTTAAAAAAATCAAAAACTTTACAAATAATCTAAATTATTAACATTTTTATTTTAAAAAAATAATCCTTTTCCTTAAAATAAACATTTTATATCATGAAACATTTTAAAAATCTAGCTAATGCTATAAGATTTTTGAGTATAGATTCCATAGAAAAAGCAAAATCTGGACATCCAGGAACACCATTAGGTATGGCTGATATTGCCACAGTTTTATGGAAAAAATTCTTAAAATATAATCCTAAAAATCCATTATGGTTTAATAGAGATCGATTTATTTTATCTAATGGACACTGTTCAGCATTATTATATTCTTTACTACACATAACCGGATATAATCTATCTATAGAAGATTTAAAAAAATTTCGTCAGTTACATTCGAAAACACCTGGACACCCAGAATATTCAAAAACACCAGGAATTGAAGCAACAACTGGTCCATTAGGACAAGGAATAGCTATGGGAATAGGAATTGCTATTGGAGAAAAAAACTTATCTGCAACATTTAATAAACCAAATTTAAATTTAATTGATCACTACACTTATATATTTGCAGGAGATGGATGTCTAATGGAAGGAATTTCTCATGAATCATGTTCATTAGCTGGAACTTTAGGATTAAATAAATTAATTTTATTTTATGATCACAATAATATTTCTATTGACGGAAAAGTAAAAAACTGGTTTCAAGACAATACTAAAAAAAGATTTGAATCTTACAATTGGAAAGTTATAGGACCAATAAATGGACATAACATAAAAGAAATCATAACAGCCATTCAAATAGCAAAATCAGAAACAAAAAAGCCTAGTATTATTATTTGTAAAACAATTATAGGATTTGGATCACCTATTGCAGGAAACAAAAAAAGCCATAGTAATCCCCTTGGAAAATATTATATAAAACAAACAAGAAAAACACTTAATTGGACATATCCACCATTTTTTATACCAAAGCATATATATGAACAATGGAATCATATTAAAAAAGGAGAAGAGGAAGAAAAAACCTGGATAAATATATGCAATAAATATAAAAAAAAATATAAAAATGATTATTACGAATTTTTACGTCGTATAAACAAAAAATTACCAAAAAAATGGAAATTTTTTAAAAAATCTTTAATAAAAAATCATATATCCAAAAACAAATATAAATATCAATCCACAAGAAATATATCACAAAAGTGTATTCAAAACCTTACAAAAATACTTCCAGAAATATTTGGAGGATCTGCAGATTTAACTGAATCTAATAAAACAGGATTTCAAAACAAAAACACAATAAATAATAATAATTTTCCAGGAAATTACATACATTATGGTGTTAGAGAATTTGCCATGGCAGCTATTATGAATGGATTATCTTTGTATGGAGGACATATTCCATATGGAGGAACATTTCTAACATTTTCAGATTATGCAAAAAGTGCAATACGTATGAGTGCATTAATGAAACAACATGTTATTTATATATTTACTCACGATTCTATTGGAATTGGAGAAGACGGTCCAACACATCAACCTATTGAACAAATTTCTATGCTACGTAACATACCAAACATAGAAATCTGGAGACCATCTAATTCAATAGAAACTATTATTGCTTGGATTGAAATTATAGAACATCATTCAGGACCATCTTGCCTAATTCTATCAAAGCAAAAATTACCAGAATTAAAATATAACAATATGAATATAAATAACATAAAAAAAGGAGGATACATTGTAGATAATACATATAAAAAAATAGATGTAATTTTATTATCTACAGGTTCAGAATTACAACTAGCTATTTCTACAAAAAAACAACTACAAAAATTGGGATATAATATAAGAGTAGTTTCTATGCCTTGTTGTGAACGTTTTTTATTACAAAAAAACATGTATAAAGAATATGTATTACCAAAATTCATAAAAAAAAGAATAGCTATAGAGGCTTCTACTACATTTTATTGGTATAAATTTATTGGATTAGACGGATTAATAATTGGAATAAATGAATTTGGTATATCTGCTCCAGAAAAACAAATTTTTACACATTTTAAATTTACTATAAAAAATATTATACATAAAGCAAAAAAAATATTGGAGAATTAAAATGATTCGAATCGCCATAAATGGATATGGACGAATTGGAAGATGTATTTTAAGAACTATCTTTGAAAGTAAAAAAGAACATAAATTTAATATTATTGCCATTAATGACTTGACAAATATTAAAACAATCGCACACTTAACAAAATATGATTCAACCCATGGAAAATTTAAATATCCAATAAATTTTAATCACAAACACCTATTAATTAAAAATCATGCTATTATATTTTTTTCTGAGAAAAACCCTATAAATCTTCCTTGGAAATCATTAAACATAGATTTAGTCTTTGAATGTACAGGATTATTTACAAATAAAAAACAAGCAAAACAACATTTATTAGCAGGTGCGAAAAAAGTTATTATCTCTGCACCTAGTAATACAGCTGATGCCACTATAGTTTATGGAGTTAATCACAAAAAAATAAAATCAACAAACAACATTATATCTAATGCTTCATGCACAACAAATTGTTTAGCTATTTTAATAAAACCATTACACAAATTTATAGGAATTCAAAAAGGATTAGTAAATACTATACATTCTTACACACAAGACCAACATTTAATTGATAATATACATAATGATCTATGTAGAGCAAGATCGGCAACACAATCAATTATTCCAACTAAAACAAGTGCTATAAAAACAATAGATTTAATTTTACCAGAATTATCTGGAAAACTAGATGGATTATCCATGAGAGTTCCAACATTAAACGTTTCAGCAATTGACTTAACTTTCATTTCCAAAAAAAATACATGTATTAACGAAATACACGATATCATGTATAAAGCAAAAAATAATATTTTACATATAACACAAGAACCTTTGGTATCATGTGATTATAATCACAGTTCAGCATCAGCAATTTTTGACACAACTCAAACAAAAGTAATTAAAAACCTAATAAAAATTGTAGCATGGTATGATAATGAATGGGGTTTTTCTAATCGTATGATCGATACTGGAAATTATTTATTTAAATTAATTAAAAATTAAACCTTATGATAAAAAAAATAATTAAAATTAATGATATAAACTTTTTTCAAAAACGAGTAGTTATTAGAGAAGATTTTAATGTGCCCATCAAAAATAATATAATTATCGATGATCAACGATTAAAAGCCGCTATACCTACTTTAAAAAGTATTTTAAAAAAAGGAGCTTCCGTTATTGTTTTATCTCACTTAGGAAGGCCAAAAGAAGGTAAATTTGATAAAAACTTTTCTTTAAAACCTATTGTTAAATATTTCAAAAAAAAATTAAATTATTCAATATCATTTGTCAATAATTACTTAAACAAAAAAATTCATACAAAACCAAAAGAACTAACTATTTGTGAAAATGTACGATTTAATATTGGAGAAAAATCAAATAACAAATATTTAGCAAAACAATTATCTAATTTAGGAGAAATATTTATTATGGATGCATTCGGAGTTGCTCATAGAATACACGCATCAACATATGGAATAGCAAAATATGCTCGTATAGCTATAGCCGGACCTTTATTAATAAAAGAACTTACAACATTACAAAATATCTTTAAAAACTTAAAAAAACCAATAATTACTATTATTGGAGGAGCAAAAATATTTAACAAACTAGAATTTTTAAAAAAAATCGTAACACGCACCAATTATTTAATTTTAGGAGGATGTTTATTAAACATATTTACTAAAACTAAAATATTACAAACAAAAATATCTTCATATAAAAAAAAATTACTTAAAGAAACTAAGCTTATAACAAAACTTTCTAAAAAAAACAAATGTAAAATTCCATTTCCAATAGATGTTATAATAAATAAATCATTTTTAAATACAAATTTAACATACAATAAAGATATTACAAACATAAATACCGACGATATTATCATGGATATAGGACCAAATACAATTAATCGTTATATTAATTGTATTAATAAAGCCAAAACTATTATATGGAATGGACCACTAGGTGCATTTGAATATCCACAATTCGCATATGGAACAAAAAAAATAGCAAAAACCATTGCCAATAGTTCTGCACTATCTATTATTGGAGGAGGAGATACAATAAATGCAATTAATCAATATAATTTATCAAAAAAAATTGATTATATTTCTACAGGAGGTGGAGCATTTATTTACTATTTTATAGAACAAACATTACCAATAATATCTATATTAGAAAATAAATTAAAAACAAATACTTAATAAAAAAACTTATTAACAATAATAAATACTTAAAAACATATGTCATCACCAATAATAATAAAAAGACATAAAAAAATTATTATCAATGGAGCAAATGGAAAAATGGGTCAAATTGTATGTTCCGCTATAAAAAATAATCCTAATTTTATTTTATCCGCAAAACTAACAAAAACTGATAACCTAGAAAAAACAATAAAAAAAACAAATGCAAAAATCGTTATTGATTTTACAAACTCAAATTCTGTATATAAAAATACATTAACTATTATAAATAATAATGCCCATCCTATCATTGGAACTAGTGGACTAACTAATGAACAAATAAAAAAATTAAAAACTATATGTAAAAAAAAAAAATTAGGAGGATTAATTGTTCCAAATTTTTCTATTAGTTCTATTTTAATGCAATATATAACACGAAAAATAACAAATTGGTTTAAAGAAATTGAAATTATAGAGATGCATCATAAAAATAAAAAAGATATACCATCTTATACTGCAATAAAAACTGCAGAAATTATAAAAAATAGTTTCTTAACAAAAAATAAAAAAAACCTTACTTTTAATTACAAAATATCTAATAAATGTAACAAAAAAATAAATCCTATTAAAAGAATACCTATTCATTCATTAAGAATGTCAGGAATACTATCCTGTCAGCAAATAATTTTTAGCAATATTGGTGAAACACTAACAATATCACAAAATAACATAAATAGAAAAAGTTTTTTACCAGGAATAATCTTATCCTGTCAAAAAGTATCTAAATTAAAATCATTACATTTAGGATTAGAAAAAATTCTTATAAAAAATAAATACTAATCACTTAATAATACATTTAATTTTTCTATATCATATAAATTTTAATCTATAGATTCATTGCAATTATATAAATAATATAAAAAAACTATTAATTTACTAATGTTAGCAATATTTTTTTTTTAAAAAAATCTATTTTTAACTTGAATAAATTAAAAAATCAATAGATAATGTTTATAACTTTAAAAAAATAAAAATTCATGAATCAAGCAATTATTTTTATAAATAAACATCCAATACTATTGTTACTATTAATAATAATAGTTATATCTATTCTAATTAATGAAATTAAAATAAAAAAAAATCAGCCACAAAGAATAAACCCAAAAGAATTAATTCAATGGATTAACTATAATAATGCTACTATCATTGATTTAAGAAATGAAAAATCATTTAAAAATGGACACATTATTAATTCCATAAAAATCCAATTTAATCAAATAAAATTTGAAGAAAAAAAATTAGAAAAATATAAAAAAAAACCATTAATTTTAATATGTTCTAACGGATTAACATCTATGAAAATAGGAATGCAACTTAAAAAAAACGGATTTTCAAAAATCATGATTTTATCTGGAGGAATATCTAATTGGACTAATCATAAACTACCATTAATAAAAAATTATATAAAATAAATAATAAAAAACATTAATTTATGTAAAAAAACACTTGACAATATTAATTTAACTTGAATGTAAAATATATAAAAAAGAATAATTTTAAAATTAAATACTTACAATGTTAATAAAAAATACTAAATGTTATTTAGTAATAAAATAAAATCGTATTTCTATGCCGATACTAAAAGACGATAACAAACAATATAATAACCAAAATATACAATTAATTATACAAAGAATCTATATCAAAGATTCATCTTTTGAATCTCCAAATACTCCATTAATATTTAAACAACAATGGGAACCTAAAATAACAATAGACTTAAATACCCATTACTCAATGTTAGAAAAAAATATATATGAAGTCACACTTATATTAACCGTTACTGTAAAAAATAAAAATATCATAGCTTTCATATCTGAAATAAAACAAGCTGGAATTTTTCTTATAAATAAAAAAATAAAAAATAAACAACATTTAAACTATATATTAAAATGTTATTGTCCTAATATTTTATTTCCATATGCTAGAGAAGCTACTTCATCTCAAATAACCAAAGGAAGTTTCCCTCAATTAATATTATCACCTATCAATTTTGATAATTTATATTTACAAAATCTTAAAAACAATAAAAATCAATAATAAAAATTATTATTAAAATCTATTTATTTCTCTTATGAAAAAAAAAACTATAGCTGTATTAGGTTCTGGAGCATTTGGAACTGCTATTGCTATTCATTTATCTCGTAATAAACATAAAGTAATGCTTTGGAGTCAAAATTCTGATCATATAAAAAGTATGTGCAAAAAACACCGTAACATAAAATATTTACCAGAAATCCATTTATCAAATTTAATTATTCCAACCAATAATTTTAAAAAATGTTTAAAAAAATCCGATGAAATAATAATAGCTATACCAGCAAATGGATTTATCAATATAATAAATAAATTTACAAAACCTCCCAATAAAATATCATGGGTCACTAAAGGAATTGATCCAATAAGCAATAAATTATTTAGCGAAATTATACTCTCAAGATGGGGAAAAAAATTTCCCATAGGAATAATAGCAGGACCTTCTTTTGCAAAAGAATTTGCACATTCCTTACCAACAGCTATGATAATAGCAAGCAACAATATCAAATACCAAAAAATACTAAAAAAATTATTACATCATAATAACTTATATATTTATAGCAGCAAAGATATAATAGGAATTCAACTATGTGGGGCAATAAAAAATATATTAGCTATCATGTGTGGGATAATAGACAAACTAAAATACGGTAAAAATGCTCGAGCTATTTTAATTACAAAAGGATTATCTGAAATGATAAAATTAGGCATAAAAATGGGAGCAAAAAAAGAAACTTTCATAGGATTAGCTGGAATTGGAGATCTAATTTTAACTTGCACCAGCAATCAATCAAGAAATTATAAATTCGGAACATATATAGGAAGAAATAAAAATATTAATAAAGCTAAATCTCTTATTTCAAATGTTATAGAAGGAATTAATAATACCAACCAAATATACAAAATTTCTAAAAAGTATAAAGTACATTTACCTATATGTGAACAAATAAATTTATTATTAAACAATAAAATTACAATCAAAAAAGCAATTTATAATATTTTTAAATATTGTTAAATATAACAATAATACTTTTATAATTTAAATAAAATTTAAAACACTTACTTAAAATCAAAATATAAATAACATTTAACAATATATCATCCCTATTTTATAAAAATTATTCATATACAAATTTTCAATAATATTTTAATAAAATTAAAATATTTTACCAAAAACTATATTTATGCCCAGAACTGGATTTGAACCAGCATGGAGTTTATTATTCTCCGAGGGATTTTAAGTCCCTTGCGTCTACCTATTTCGCCATCTGGGCTATAAAAACTTTAAGAATTACTATTATTATATAAATAAGGAGGCTGAGGTCGGATTTGAACCGACGTATACGGCTTTGCAGGCCGCTGCATAACCACTCTGCCACACAGCCACACTAATTATTTTTTTACACTATTCTACAATATAAAAAATAAAAAATATAAAAACATTTTTATAAAAATGTTAATTCTAACTATATAATTAAATAATAAATTAAGAGCGGGAAACGAGATTCGAACTCGCGACCACAATCTTGGCAAGATTGTACTCTACCAACTGAGCTATTCCCGCAAACTTTATTTCATTAAAATTTAAATTTTATATTAAAATTAACTTATGTCAATAAACTTAAATTCAAATATTGAATTAATACAATAAATATGATTAGTACTTAAAAAAACATTAAAAAAAACATTTAAAAACAAAAAATTCTTTTAAATACAAAATTACACTTTTTAAAAAAAATTTTTAATATAATCAATCATTATAATATGTCAACTGAGTCCGAACTATGATGATATATATAATCATAGACCATAATGTTAAAATCACAGAAATGTAAAGTAATATTAATCCAATAAAAAAATAAAGAGAATGAAAAGAATTAAAAAAAATTAATAAAAAAAGCGCGATCATTTGCATTAAAGTCTTTATTTTTCCAATATATCTAACTGCAATGCTAGTTCGATTACCTACTTCAGCCATCCATTCTCTTAAAGAAGATATTATAATTTCTCTTCCAATAATAATAAATGCAGGAATAGTAATATTATTTATACATTTAGACCCAACTAATAATAATAAACTACAAACTACCAATAATTTATCTGCAACTGGATCTAAAAAAGCACCAAACATTGATATTTGTCTTAATTTTCTAGCCAAATATCCATCTAAACAATCTGTAAAACTAGCAAAAGCAAAAATAATAGCCGCTAATTTATTCGACCAAAAAAATGGTAAATAAAAAATTAAAACAAATACTGGTATCAATATTATACGTATAAAAGTTAAAAAATTAGGAACATTTATAAACATATTTATTATGTAATTTATCTTTAATAAGATTAAAAAAATTAAATCAGATTTAATCTTTAATTTTAAACATTATTTATTATTTTAATAATTTTTTAAAATATTCTTATATATTTAAAAATTAAAAAATCAAATTTATTTTTTTTAAAATCTTATTTAAATATTTGTTAAATATAAAATTTTCATAAAAATATCAAATTCATTATTACTTATTTTTTCTAAATTCAATAAATATTGATTTTAATCAATATTGTAAAACAATATTAAAATACTTTCTAAAAATATATTAATCAAAGATTAACAATAAAATTACTACTACGAAATTCCTTTAATAACTTAAAAAAATTATCGTCTAATAAAGACTTAAATTGATAAAATTTTTTATCTATGGTAAAAGATATTGATTCAGCATGTAAATATAATCTATCAATAGAAAAATTTATTTTTTCTAATTTATCTAAAAATGCATTTCCATATTTTTTATCTCCAATTATAGGATGCCCTAAATAAGAACTATGAACTCTAATTTGATGAGTTCTTCCAGTTTTTGGAATAATTTTTACCAAACAAGCATTTTGATAATTTTCTAATAAATAAAACACTGTTAATGAAGGTTTACCTAATCTTTTAGAAATAATAATTTTTCTTCCAACACTTGTTTTAATCTTTTTCAATCCCACATTTACACTCACCATATCTGGATGTTTCCAAGTATTTAATAGCAAAGCTAAATAAACTTTTTTAACTTTACGATCTTCCAATAATTTTCCAATACATTTTGCAATACTACGTTTTTTAGCTATTAATAAGCAGCCAGAAGTCTCTTTATCTAATCTATGAATTAAATTAAGATAAAATAAATCTCTACGAATCTCACGTAAAACTTCAATAATCCCTACACATAATCCACTACCTCCATGAACAGCTAAATTTGATGGTTTATTTATTACTAATAATTGATCATTTTCAAAAATCACACTTTTTCTTAAATTATATTTAGTCTGATAACTAACAAACATATTTTTTTTTTTTATAAAATACACAGATGACACTTGTATCTCATCTTGATAAGAAAGGCGAAAAGAAACATTAACCCTTTTTTTATTAACTCGTACCAATCCTATTCGAATAATCTTATAAATATGACTTTTTGGAACACCTTTTAAAATTCGAATAAGATAATTGTCTAATCTTTGTCCTACAAAATCATGATGAATTATTTTATAAAATCTTAACATCTATATATTCAAAAATATTTTTACAACAAAAATATATTACATCATTAAAAAACAAAATCACTAAATTTTTAAAAAAATAAAATTCTTATGTAAAATAAAATACATTATTTTTATTTTTCTGTTATAATAAACAATGCAACATACTTAATCTGCACTTTAACTTTAACTACAATAAAAATACATTAATATTCTTATCATCACTTATTAAATCACAAATTTACAATTAATTCATACCAAATAACAATAATTAAATAATCTTTATTATAAGAAAATTATATAATACAAATATAAATTAACTAACAAATTAATAAATTTTAATAAAAATAAAATTTTTACAATCTAAAAAAATATTTAAAATAAAATAAATACATTACATGTAATGTATATAACATTTTATAAAAAAATAAAGATAAAATATTATTTTTTATAATAAAATATTTTTTAAAAAATAAAAAAATATTTTACCTTAACTAAAAAAAACTACTTTAATTAAAATATTATTATTTTCTAAATGCATCGGAGTAAATAATGGAAAAAATACTAATAAATGCAATCCAAAACGAAGAAATTAGAGTTGCACTAATTAAAAATAATTATTTATACGATTTAGACATTGAATGTCCATCAGAAACTAAAAAAAAAGGTAATATATATAAAGCAATAATTACACGTATAGAACCTAGTTTAAATGCAGTTTTTGTAACATATGGATCTAAAAAACAAGGATTCTTACCATTAAAAGAAATATTACCTAAATATTTAAAACAAAAACAGAATAATAATTCTTCAAACTTTAAAGAAGAATTTAAAAAATATCCAATTCATTCTTTATTAGAAGAAAAACAAGAATTACTAGTTCAAGTAAATAAAGAAGAAAGAGGCAATAAAGGAGCTGCACTAACTACATACATAACATTAGCAGGATGCTACTTAGTACTAATGCCAGACAATCCTAAATCAAATGGAATTTCTAGAAGAATTGAAGGAGAAGATAGAGAAAATCTTAAAGAAATCATAGAAACTTTAAAAATCCCTAAAAATATGAGTATCATAATTAGAACAGCTGGATTTGGAAAAAAAATAAATGAATTACAATCTGATTTAAACATATTGTACAACCAATGGAAAATTATTTTAAAAGAATTTAATACAAAAACAGCTCCATGTTTAATACACCAAGAAGGAGATATAATTATTAGATCAATAAGAGATAACTTATATAAAACTATAAATGATATAATCATTGATAATCAATTTTCTTATATCAAAGCAAAAAAATATATAGAAAAAATAAAACCAGAACTTTTACCAAATCTAAAATTATATAACAGTAGTATACCACTATTTACTTTCTTTCATATCGAAAGTCAAATCGAAACAGCCTATCAACGAAAAGTTCTATTACCATCTGGAGGTTCTTTAATAATTGATAGAACAGAAGCTCTTGTATCTATTGATATAAACTCATCTAAATCAACTAGTGGAACAGATATAGAAGATACAGCTTTAAATACTAACCTAGAAGCAGCTCATGAAATTGCAAGACAATTAAGATTAAGAGACCTTAGTGGATTAATTGTTATCGACTTTATCGATATGTATCAAATTAAAAACCAACGAGAAGTAGAAAACTGTTTGCGCGAATCTTTAAAAACTGATAGAGCAAGAATTCAAATAGGTCATATATCACGATTCGGATTATTAGAAATGTCTCGTCAACGATTAAGATTATCTTTAGGAGAATCTTCTCAAGAAGTATGTCCAAAATGTGAAGGAAGAGGAACTGTAAGAAATATACAATCATATAGTCTATCTATATTAAGATTAGCGGAAGAAGAAGCATTAAAAGAAAAAACATTTGCAGTAAAAATTCAATTACCAGCTGAAATAGCCACTTTTATTTTCAATGAAAAACGTGAATTTATTCAAAATATTGAAAAACGTCATGAAGTAAAAATTATAATTATCTCTAGTCCTTATTTGGAAATACCTCAATATATAATTACAAAAATCTTCTATTATGAAAAAAATAAAAAATTAAATTATTCCCCAACAAAAAAAATAGACTCATCAAACATATATTCGGATTATAAATATAATAATTTTATAAATCATCCAACAATTACGTCAAAAATACCCATAACATCACAACAACAAAAAAATATTAAAAAATATAAAAAACATAAAAATTTATTAAAACGATTTTGGTATAATTTATTTAATGGTGCAAAGAAAAAAAATAACAATATTAAACAAAATAATATTAATATTACTACAAGATTATAATTATAATTTTTTTTATAATTTTAATCATTATAAATACTATACTAGAAAATCTTAAAAATCTTAAAAAAATCAAATTCATCAAAATAAATACATTTTAAAATGTACATAAAACCAAAAAAAATACTATAAATTATTTCATTTAAAACAAAAATCTATAAATAATCTCTTTGTAAAATCTCTGCAATTTGTACCATATTAGTAGCAGATCCTTTTCTTATGTTATCTAAAACAATCCATAGATTTAATCCATAAGGATTTGCAATATCATTTCTAACCCTACCAACAAAAACTTCATCTTTCCCAATAACATGAGAAACTGGAGTAGGATACTTATTATAAGATGCACCATCAATCAACTTTATTCCAGATGATTTTTTTAAAATACGCTTAGCTTCATCTGCACTCAATAAATGTTTAAGCTCTAAATTTAACACTTCAGAATGTCCATATAGAACAGGAACACGAACAGCAGTGGGATTAATAAATATATCTTGATTTCCTATTATTTTTTTAGTTTCCCAAATCATTTTCATTTCCTCCAATGTATAACCATTTTTACAAAAATCATCAATATGAGGTATAACATTAAATGCAATTTGATAAGGATAAATAATTGGCTTATTAATAGGATATCCATTTAGCAATAACTTAACTTGAGTAATTAATTCATTAATAGCTTTCTTCCCACTTCCAGAAACTGACTGATAAGTAGTTACATGAACTTTATGAACTCCAACAGTATCAAGAAACGGTTTTAACACTAAAGCCATTCCTATTGTTGAACAATTAGGATTTGAAATAATTCTTCTTGAAATATATTTATTAATACAAAAACTATTAATTTCAGGAACAATAAGAGGAATATCTTCATCATATCTATAATATGAAGAATTATCAATAACAATAGAACCTGAAGCAACAGCCATAGGAACAAAATTCTTAGAAACAAAACTTCCACATGAAAAAAAAGCAATATCCACTTGAGAAAAATTAAAAGATTCTAAGTTTCTCACAATCAATTCATGTTTCTTAAAAAAAATTTTTCTTCCTAAAGAATGTTTTCCAGCTAAAAGATAAATATTATTTATAGGAAACTTCCTTTCTTCTATTATAGATAAAATCATTCTTCCTACTATTCCTGTAGCTCCAACAATAGCAATATTTAACTTTTTCATTGTAAATAAAAAATATAAAATACTTCTAAAAAAATAATAAAATTACTACTAACACAAAAAAATAAATTTATAATTTTTTACTATTAAAATAAAAATTTTCTTTACCTTATAAAAAACAATTATTTTTATCCTCAAAATAAAAATTTTTTTATATAGTTTCATATTTTACAATTAAAAATTTTCACCAAATCTTTTTTAGTAAATAACAATACACCAGTTCCTCCTAACTCCAGGTTAACATTTATAAAAGATATTTTTGGAAAAGTATTTATTAATTTTCTATACTTATCTCCAACTTCAATAAATAACATTCCATTTTTAGATAAATATTTATAAGCATTCACTAAAATTTTTTTTATAATATAGAAACCATCATCGATACATTCTAAAGCTATTTTCGGTTCATATCTATATTCCATTGGTAATATACTCATTTGATTTTTTCCAACATAAGGAGGATTAGAAATAATTAAATCATATTTAATTTTTGGAACATTACACCACAAATCAGATCTAATAAAATTAATACGATCACATAATCGATGTTTTTTACAATTAATCTTAGCAATCTCTAATGCTTTTTCAGAAATATCTACAGCATCAATAATGGATTTAGAAAATATATAACAACAAGATATTGCTAAACAACCACTACCAGTACAAAGATCTAAAATAGATTTTACTTTTAAAGTTTTTACCCAAGGCAAAAATTTTCTATAAAATAAAGATACCATGGGTGAACGTGGAATAAACACGTTTCTATCAACATAAAAAAGTAAACCATAAAAATAAGATCTCTTAATTAAATAAGATACCGGAATTCGATTAACAATTCTTTTATTTATATTGTTAAGAATTTTTTTTTTTCTTTAAATGTAACAACAGTTTGCAAGATAATTGGATTTATACTTAATGGCAAATTCAACGTTCCTAAAACTAATAATAAAATATCATCCCAAATATTGCTTGTGCCATGACCAAAACAAAGTGGATACATACTAGCATTATGCAATCCAAAATTAATAAAATCAATAATTCTTTTTAAAAAAGAACTTCTATTATATACCATGATCTATACAAGTCCTTTAAATATTAAAAAATCAATAAACCCAAACTAATAATAAACTAAAATATATTATATTCATACAAAAAATAAATATAAATAAAAATCAAACTTAATATAAACTACTTTAATAATTTATATATAAAAATAAAACAATCTACTACTTTTAAAGTATATATCTAGCTAAATCATAATTTTCAATCAATTTTCCTAAATACTTTCCTACATACTCTGAATCTATATAAATAGTTTCTCCAGATTTATCGCTAGCCTCAAAAGAAATAACTTCTAATAAACGTTCCATTACTGTATATAATCTACGAGCACCAATATTTTCAGTACATTCATTAACTTTCCATGCAACTTCTGCAATTTGACGAATTCCAGAAGATTTAAAAACCAACTTTAATCCTTCAGTAGCCATCAAAGCTACATATTGTTCAGTTAAAGAGCAATTTGGTTCTATTAATATCTTTTCAAAATCTTTTATACTTAAAGCTTTTAACTCAACTCTAATTGGCAATCTTCCTTGTAATTCTGCTATAAGATCCGAAGGCTTTGATATATGAAATGCTCCTGATGCAATAAATAATATATGATCAGATCTAATCATTCCATATTTTGTAGAAACTGTAGTTCCTTCTAATAAAGGCAATAAATCTCGTTGAACACCTTCTCTAGAGATATCACTACCACTGCTAGAATGATCAATTCTTTTAGCTACTTTATCTATTTCATCTATGAACACAATTCCATTCTGCTCCACACTTTCTATTACACGACTCTTAATATCTTCTTCATTAACTAATTTAGAAGCTTCTTCTTCTCTTAATAACTCCATGGCCTTAGAAATTAACAACTTCCTAGATTTAGTACGTGTACTTCCAATTTGCTGAAATATAGATTGTAATTGATTCGTCATTTCCTCCATTCCAGGAGGAGCCATAATTTCTATACCAACATTTGAAACAGATAATTCAATTTCTATCTCATTTTTATTTAATTTTCCTTCTCTTAATTTATCTCTAAAGATTTTACGAGTTGTAGATTCCTTTTCATTACTTGATGGCGATATAGAAGAATTTTCCACATCAACATTACTAACACTGTTTTTCTTATCTCCTCTAGCTGGTGGCAACAAAACATCTAAAATTCTTTCTTCAGCAGCAATTCTAGCTAAATGTTCAACCTTCTTCATAGCTATTTCTCTTTCTTGTTTAAAAGCAATAATAGCTAAATCACGAATAATAGAATCTACATCTCTCCCAACATATCCTACCTCAGTAAATTTACTTGCTTCTACCTTTATAAAAGGTGCTTTTGCCAATTTAGCCAAACGTCTAGCAATTTCTGTCTTTCCAACACCAGTTGGACCTATCATTAAAATATTTTTAGGCATAATTTCATTGCGTAATGTTAAATCTGAAATTTGCATACGACGCCACCGATTTCTTAATGCAAGAGCTACGGAACGCTTAGCTTCATCCTGTCCTATAATATATTTATCTAATTCTTGAACAATCTCTTTAGGTGTCATAATTCTTTCATTTATCATATCATTATTCATAATAATCAATCACTTAACTCTTCAATAGTCAAATTTTCATTGGTATAAATACATATATTACTAGCAATCAACAAACTTTTTTCTACTATACTACGAGCAGATAAATTTGTATTTTCTAACAAAGCATAAGCAGAAGCCTGTGCAAATGGACCTCCAGATCCAATAGCAATTATACCATTATCTGGTTCAATAACATCACCATTTCCGGTAACAATTAAAGATAATTCTTTATCAGAAACAGTAAGAATAGCCTCCAAACGTCTAAGTATTTTATCAGTACGCCAATCTTTTGTTAATTCTACAGCAGCTCTTAATAAATGTCCTTGATGCATTTCAAGCTTTCTTTCAAATCTTTCAAATAAAGTAAAAGCATCAGCTGTAGCACCAGCAAATCCAGCTATTACTTTATCTTGATACAATCTTCTTACTTTTCGTGCATTAGCTTTCATAACAATATTACCCATTGTTACTTGACCATCACCACCAATTACTACTATATTATCTTTTCTAACCGATAAAATAGTTGTTCCATAATACTGATCCAAATTATCAACCTCATAAATAAAAAATTTTTTCTATAAAACCTAATTCTAAAATAATCTTAAAATCATTAAAATACCGTACCAATTAATAATAAAAACATTAAACAACATGCTGATACTATCATATCAATATAACATCATTCAACCTTAAAAAACTTATAATCTATCAACCAAATAAAACTTATTAAATAAATGATATACCATGCATTAATGGACCAACATTTAAATACTCTGCTATACTTTGACCAATATCTGCAAATGTATCACGACGACCAATAAAATTGCTTGATATTCTTGGCCCAAAACCTAATATCGGAATATGCTCCCTAGTATGACCAAATCCAGAAAATGTAGGATCACAACCATGATCAGATACAATAAACACCAGATCATCTTCACGTAATACAGAAAATAACTCTGGCAATCTAGAATCAAATAATTCCAATGCATTTGCATAACCAGCAACATTTCTTCTATGACCATAAACAGAATCAAAATCAACAAAATTAGTAAATATCAAACTTCCATAAGATGCTGATTTAATAGCATTTAAAGTAGCATCAAATAACATCATATCATTTTTTTTCTTAATTATTTTAGTACATCCACGATTAGAATAAATATCACCAACTTTTCCAATAGCAATAACCTCCCTATTCTCTGCTTTTAAAACGTCTAACAATGTAGATTCAGGTGGTTCACTAATATAATCACGACGATTTTCCGTTCTAAAAAATGAACCAGGATTCCCAGAAAATGGTCTAGCAACTACTCTACTAATATTATATTTATCCACTAATATTTTTGCAATTTTACAAATATCATAAAGCTGTTTTATATTAAAAATATCCTCATGAGCAGCAATTTGAAATATACTATCATCAGATGTATAAATAATAGGTTTTCCTGTACGCAAATGCTCTTCACCAAACTCTTTTATAATTTCAGTGCCAGAAGAATGTTTCTGACCTAAAACCCCAGGTAAATTACCATGTTTGATAAAATCACTAATTAAATCTTTAGGAAAACAAGGAATAGTATTTGGAAAATATCCCCATGGAGAAATAGTTGGAACTCCTGTTATTTCCCAATGCCCACTAGGAGTATCCTTTCCAAAACTTTTTTCAACAGCATATCCATAATATCCTAATGGTTTATTTAATGTAGATAAATCTATTAAATCTATTCCAGAACTTGCAACAGCAGCATGATATATCCCTAATTTTGATAAATTTGGTATATTTAATTTACCACTTCTAACACCTAAAAGATCTGCTTTTCCACTAGAACAAGCTATATGAATATTCCCAAAAGTATTAGAACCTTGATCATTATACTTATTGGCATCTAAACTTTCCCCTATACCTAAAGAATCTAATAATAATAAACATACTCTTCTTAAAAACATGTTATCTCTCCTCTAACAAATTATAATTAACATCTTTTAAACCAAACAAAATAAAAAAAGCCATAATTATTCCAAAAGGAATAATTAAAACTGCATAACGATAATCTTCTATAGAATAAAAAAACGTAGATTTCAAACATCTTATTTTTTGATAATGCATTAATAAAAAACTAAATATATTTTGATATATAACATAACTACCTTGAGTAATGGTAGAAACTACACTAACTGACATAGTAGAAATTTCTAAATCACATAATTCAGATACGAAAGCATAACTTATAATTTGTGATGCAGTAAAAAAACCTAATAAAAAAAATAATAATTTCATTTCAAACAATGAAACAGGATAAAATAAAATAAATAAAGAAACTATAAAAGACAATACAGCACAAATTCTCATAACTATAATACGAAGTTTTAACATATCTGATATCCAACCTATAACTGGACTACCAAAAATAATACCTAAAAACAACATAGTATTAATACCAGAAGCAACCTCTTTAATAACATTCATCCTTTGCATTAAATAAATAGTTCCAATCATTGCTCCAAATATAGCGACAACCATATTCATTAAACTAGTATATAAAGCAGCCCTTAAAATATAAAAATTACAATATACTTTTTTTAAAGTATAAAAAAAAGAAACATTATTTTTTCTAAAACCATTTTTAATATCTTTTCTATCAATAATGCCTAAATACATAATTAATAATATAAATACACCAAACCAAGCTACAATTAACAAAGTATTTCTCCATCCAAATCTAATCACTAATTTTGTTAACGGATATTGAGAAAATATACCACCAACCATTCCAACAGTAACAATAAATCCTGTAGCCAAAGCCATTCTATTTGAAACAATCCAATTTGACGCAAGACGTATAGGACTTAAAAAACAAAAAGCACTTCCAATTCCCATTAAAAATCTACAAATTAAAGCTAAATAAAAAGATTTAGTACAAGAAAAACAAAAAATACTAATTATACAAATTAACATAGATAACAGAATAATTTTTTTAACTGAATATTTATTTAATATACCACCTGCAAAAGGCAAAAAACATACATTAGATACATAATATATACTAGAAAGATAAGTCATTTTATCTGCATGAATACAAAAATCTCTCATAACATTATCTGCAATTGAAGAAAACATATTACCCTGTATAAGCTCATAGAAAAAAAATAAAGAACCACATATACAAATAAACCATGGAAATAAAATTAAACTTAATTTTCCACTAAAATAAGAATTTACATTTTTTTTTACCACCTTAAACATATTTTTATATTCCTATAAACTTATTTAATCTACTAAAGACTTACAATAAGTCTCTTTTATAAAAAAAACTACAAATAACGCAATTATTAAAGATATAGGGAAAATTCTCATCGCATAAATAAAATCATAATTTAAACAACATTTAATATAACAATTTGAATGAATTTGTACTAAATAACCAAATAATACCTGTCCTATAGCTCCACCACCCATAATTATAACAGAAGCAATGCTTGTAGCCGCTCCAGTATTTAAATTAGAATTACTTTCAGAAATTAATGGACAACTAATAACCTGAGAGCTTGCAAAAAAACCTATTAAAAAAAATAATATAAATAATAAAAATTTTGATACAAACAAATACTTCATGCATAATGGAATCAACACTATGATATTCATCATAGCTCCCAAAAACATTAATGGTTTTCTACGTTTATAAAAATCTGAAATCCATCCCATTAATGGAGAACCAAATACACTTCCCATATATATCATATTAATTACTTTAACAGACTCTAATTTAGATAAATGATAAGTGTACTGCAAATATGTACCACCCCATAAAGCACACAAAACCACCAATGGTAAATTTAATAAAGATGTATATAATCCAACTAACCAATTTTGTCTGTTCTTTAAAACACTTAAAAAACATATAAATAATTTATATTTATCCAATATATTCTTATTCCTATAAATATTTGATAATTTCGGAAAATCTTGAATTGTAAAATATAACCAAAAAAATAAAAATAAACCCATCACTACATCTATATATAATGAAAATCTCCAATTAAAAAAATTATTTAACCATGTTAAAAGAATATGCGATACCATTCCACCAATAAAAGCCATCATAATAACAATACCAATAATCAATGCTCTCCTATGTGTAGGAAACCATCTAGAAATTAAAATAACACAAGACAAAAAACAAAAAGCATTGCCTATACCAGAAATAAAATAAAAAACAGAAGCAACAACAAATGAATGAGAAATTGAAAAACCAAAAATACCAAAAATACAAATTAACATAGTAATCAAAATAATTTTACGAACTGAAAAATAATCTAAAATAATTCCAGCAGGTATTAAAAATAATACATCCGCCCATAAATACATGCTAGACATCCAACTTAATTGTTCCGAATTAATTTTAAAATCACTACGTAAAAATTCATTAATTACATCAAAAATATTAAATTGAAAAAATTCATAACAAAAAAATAATCCAGAAGATAAACAAACTAACCATGATGCTAAATATTTATTTTTCTTATTAAGAAAATACTTTTTTAATATCATAAATAAACCTATGTATTATACTTAATATTAAGTATATCAAAAATTTATTCATAAATCTATTTATCTATTAACATATATTAAACTCGTATAATAAACTTATTATAACCTTATATAAAATCTATTAATTTATTACATAAAACTTAAAATTAAGTTATTAAAAATAATAAGTATTTAAATTATAAAATAACAATTCTACTTATAAAAAAAATAACTCAAAATTTTTTATATCAACAAATATAAATTTTTAATTCAATTAACTCAATTTAAACCAATAAGAAGAATTTTTTTTAGAAACACAATAAAAATAATCACTAATTGCATATCCAATAACACATGCTAGTTCATTATCAACATATAAAAGAGGAATCCTAGACCTTAACCAAGGTGGCACATTCCAATATTGAAATAATTTTTTTAACATTTTATTTTGTTTTTTCCATCTAATACATTCCCCACCAGAACGAAATTTAATGAAAATTTTGCTACCTTTAGGTATAAACAATCCATATCTAGTATGTATTACACTTAAAGTACCTAAATTTTCACCTAAAAATAAAGGATTCGGAAAATCAACCCAATATAATATTGTATTTAAATTATAACAACAATCAAATCCATTAAATAAAATATATAAATTCTCTTTATAATATCTTATACAAATATTTTTCCAACTTACCTTCACATTAATAATTTTTTTTGAACTTTTAATATTAATTGCTATAATATTAAAAATTTTTGAATTAGGAATAAAAACACCTAGATTTTTAAACCAAAAATACAAAACATTTTTTATACGTTCTATACTTAATTTTAATAAATTTTCTATTGGTATAGAAGCAAAATTTTTATATTTAGAATTTAAAATTTCAGGACAATCAATTTTAGCCAAGTCAAATAAATTATTACTAGCATCCAAACAATTGGATGCTAATCTAGATAAATTATTAACAATACCAGGCCAATGTAAAGTAATCAATGGAATAACTTTATTTCTTAAAAAATTTCTTGAAAAAATATTATTATGATTACTATCATCATCAACCCAATTCAAATTATTTTTATTAGCGTATTGTTTTAATATGTAAGATTCATATTCTAAAAAAGGTCTAACTACATATCCAAATTTTAAAGATCTTACAGAATGCATAGCAGATAAACCATAAACACCAGATCCTCTAAATAAATGTAATAACAGAGTTTCAATCTGATCATTTTTATGATGACCTAATAAAATTGCATCATTCTTTCCAAGCAAACTTAAATAAATACTATATCTAATTCTTCTTGCCATATATTCAATATTAGAAAGTTTAGTAAAATAAATATTTTTAGAAATAAATAAAATTTTTCTACTATGACAAAATTTTTTACAATGATCTTGCCAAAAATAAGAACGATCACTTAAATTATGATTAATATGTAATGCAACTAATTTAGATCTGAAATATTCTTCTGTAAATAAAGAATATAACAATACAGTTGAATCTAATCCTCCACTAAAACCTACAAATAATCTATCATATTTTTTTAAATAAGATAACCAATAAGAATTTAACAAAGAATTAATTTTTAACCCCCATCCTAATAAATTTTCTATAACGATTCTTTAAAATCTCATCTAAAGAAAATGATTTAAGAATCTTTAGTTCTTTTAAAAAAACACTTTTCAAATATAAAAACATTTCATAAGTACATCTATGAGCTCCACCTAAAGGTTCTTTAATAATCCTGTCAATCAATTTTAATTTAAAAATATCTTTAGAAGTAATACCCATAGCGCATGCAGCTTCATTAGATTTATTTACATCTTTCCATAAAATAGAAGCACATCCTTCTGGTGAAATAATAGAATAAATACTATATTCTAACATTAAAATCCTATCCCCTATACCAATAGCTAAAGCTCCACCAGAACCAGCTTCCCCAATAATTGTACAAATAATTCTTGTTTTTAAATTTGACATTCCTAATAAATTCTCAGCAATTGCTCTAGATTGATTGTATCTTTCTGCAACAACTCCTGGATATGCTCCTGGAGTATCAATAAAAGTAAAAACAGGTAATTCAAATTTTTCTGCTAATTTCATTAAACGCAATGCTTTCCTATATTCCTCTGGTCTAGCCATTCCAAAGTTACGATATATCTTTTCTTTTGTATGTTTTCCTTTTTGATGACCTATTAACATAACCGAATCATTACCTAACTTAGCTAAACCCCCGATTATTGCCGGAGCAGATGAATAATATCTATCTCCATGCAACTCTTGAAAATCAGTAAAAATATTATATATATAATCACTTGTTTGAGGCCTTAATGGATGTCTAGCAATTTGAACAATTTTCCAAGGATCTAATTTTGAAAAAATTTTTTTTATTAAAATATAATATTTAGATTCAAGATAATTAATTTTTTTATTAATATATTTCTTATTATCATCACAAATCATAACATATAACGCTTTGATTTTTTGATATAATTCTTCTATAGGAGATTCAAAATCTAAAAAATTTCTATTCATAGATATTTATTTAAAATATTATCTATCAAAAAATAAATAAAAACTTATAAAAATATATAATATATTATGTCATATAATCTTTTTTTAAAAACAAAAAATAATATATTAAATAATTTTAAATTAAAAACAGATCAAATTGATATATGGGAATTCTCTTATAACATTATTCCAATTAAACTAGCAAAAAATTTTCTTAGCTCACAAGAAATTTTAAAAGCATCAAAATTTAATTTTGACTATCATAAACATAAATTTATAATAAATCGCGCTTTATTAAAAATAATATTAAGTCATTATTTAAAACAAAATATTCACAAATTAAAACTAAATTTTAATAAAAACGGAAAACCCTTTATTAACTATAAACATATTCAATTAGAATTTAATTTAAGTCATTCTTACAAAATATCATTGTTAGCTATTGGAAAAAAATACCCAATAGGTATTGATATTGAATTTTTTTTTAAAAGAAATTTTAACAAAATTATAAAAAAAATCCTTAATTTTAAAGAATTAACTATATTTAATCAAATATCTGAAAAATTAAAACCTACCATATTTTATAAAATATGGACACAAAAAGAAGCATTTATAAAAACATTTGGTTTAAAAATAACTTTTCCTATACCATATCCACATTCTTGGACTATTGAAAATCTTATTAATAACCTTAAAATAACATTAAAATTAAAAAATAACCAACTTTGGAATATAATATCTTTCTCACCAAAAAAACTATATAATGCATCTATTTGTTATTCTCAAAATATTAAAACAATTCGATATAGAACAATATATCCGCAAAACTTTTATGAATACTTTTATCAAATTAATAATTAACAATCTATATGTAAGATATCTGTATACATAATCAAAAATAATTTTTATATAATAAAAGAAACAATTTTTTAATTGCAATCTTTTATTAAACTAAATAAAATTTATTAAAACTATTTAATGTCTTACATAAATAAAAAAATTATTTCCAACCTATTAAATAAAAAAAACTTTAAAAAAAAATTTAACTTATATGTTTTTAAATCTATAAAATCAACAAACCAATTTCTTAAAAAATTACCCTATAAACCAATACTAGAAATTTGCTGTTCAGAACAACAAACAAATGGAAAAGGTAAAAATAATAAAAAATGGATTTCCCCTTTTGGAAAAAATATTTATCTTTCCAGTAAATGGAATTTAAGATGTAAATCATCTTTACTACCTGGACTAAGCTTAATAGTTGGACTATCTATAATAGACAGTCTAAAATTTAGAAATATTAAACAAAATTTAAAAATTAAATGGCCAAATGACATTTTTTGGAAAAATAAAAAAATGGGAGGCATTCTAATAGAAAATAATATTAAATGTAATAATTTACAAAAAATTATCATAGGAATAGGACTAAATATAAACTTGAATCCTTATAAATATTCATCAAAAAAAAAGTTTTTTTGCTCCCTACATGAAATAATAAAAAAAAAATATAATCGTAATTATTTAATTGCTAACTTATTATGTTCATTAAACAATAATTTAAAACTGTTCTTAAAAACAGGATTTCATTCGTTTTTAAATAAATGGAAAAAATTTGATTTTTTACTTGGAAAGTATATTGGAATATCTCAATCAAAAAAAAGTTTATTTGGAATATATAAAGGAATAAATAACAATGGTCATCTTATATTAAAAATGAATAAGAAAATTATCAATATTGCATCAGGATCTATAATTTACTCTCGTAAAATTAATAAATATTACTATTCTAAAAACATAATCTTTAAAAGAAAAAAATAAAACACAATAAAAATTTTCCTTTCCATTACCTTTTTTTAATAAAACCGATAACTGTTTATTTATTTTCATTATCTAATTCTTTGTTACTATTTTCTTTTTTTTCTTTTTGAATACGTAAATATATCTCTTCTCTATGAACAGAAACATTCTTAGGAGCATTAATTCCTAATCTAACTTGATTACCTTTAACTCCTAATACAGTAATATTAACTTCATCACCAATCATTAATGTTTCACCAAGACGTCTAGTCAAAATTAACATACTTAATTCTCCATATAAAATATAGATAATACAACAACTTAAAATATATATATTTAATTCAAATAATAACAAAATATTTATAACAACCATCATACATAACAAAAAAAACTAAAAAAATAATAAAAACAATTATAAAAATTATTATTTATAAAATCTTAATAACTTTAATATATAAAATTAAACACTTAATCTCATATCTAATTACTAGTTACCAATATATTATTAAAATATAAAATCAATCTATATTAACACAAAATTTACACCCCATTATATGCTTATAAAGCAAAATACTTTATAAATTTAAATAAAAAATTTCCAATAATAATCAAAACTTAATTATTCATATATTATGAAAAATAAATTCTACATATTCTCTACTATTTTTTTAGAAAATTCCATAGTACCTAAACAAACCGCATCTTTCATTTTTTTATAAAAATCACTAGTAACAAATTTACTCTTAATAGTTTTTTTTATTCCATCCATAATATAATCAGCAGCCTGATACCATCCAATATGTCTTAATAACATTTCTGCAGATAAAATTAATGAACTAGGATTTGCAATATTTAAATTGGCATATTTAGGAGCACTACCGTGCGTAGCTTCAAACAAAGCAATATTATTTCCCATATTAGCCCCTGGTGATATTCCAATTCCACCAATCTGAGCAGCCAAAGCATCTGAAATATAATCTCCATTCAAATTAAGAGTAGCAATTACCCCATAATCTTCTGGTTTCAATAAAATTTGTTGAAAAAAAGCATCTGCCATTATGTCTTTTACTATAATATTCATTTTATTTTTAGGATTTATTAGTTGCGCCCATACACCATTTGAATGTGGAATTCCATTAAAACACTTATATACAACATCATAACCCCATTCTCTAAATGCTCCCTCAGTAAATTTCATAATATTACCTTTATGAACCAATGTTACTGAACCATAATTATTATTAATCGCATATTGAATAGCAAATTTAATCAATCGTTTAGTACCTTCTTCAGAAACTAATTTTATTCCAACTCCACACGAATTAGAAAATCTTATATTTCTAACTCCCATATTTTTACATAAAAAATCTATAACTTTTTTCGCACCTACTGAATTTGCCTTCCATTCAATACCAGAATAAATATCTTCTGAATTTTCCCTTAAAACTACCATATTAACTTTCCAAGGTTCTTTAACAGGAGTAGGAACTCCATAAAAATAACGCATAGGCCTACAACAAACATATAAATCTAACAATTGACGAATCTTTACATTTAACGAACGTATACCACCACCAACAGGTGTAGTTAATGGACCTTTTATTGAAATCAAAGCCTTTCTCATTATATCTAAAGTTTCTTCTGGAAGAAACTCACCAAATCCATACATCTTTTGTGCTTTATCCCCAACATAAACCTCTAACCAAACAATTCTTTTCTTATTTCCATAAGCTTTCTGCACTGCACAATTGACAACATACAACATTGATTCCGTTATATCTTTCCCAATACCATCACCTTCAATAAATGGAATAATTGGATTATAAGGTACATTTAATACGCCATTATTGCTAACAGTAATAAACTCTCCATCAGTTGGTATACAAATATAACTCAAATTTCCTCTCCTATATTTATATCATATTTAATGATTTTGTTAATATATTCAAAATATCTTATTTAAAATTAAACATAAAATATATAAATTTCATCTACAAAGTATAAAATATCTATTATTAAAAATAAACTCTTACTAAAAAAAAATTATATAATAATTATTGTTACTTTAATTTATTATTAATAATTTAATTCTATTAAGATAATATTTATAAAAAATTAAAATAAAATCTTATTCATTAAATAATATACAAAAGGCCATAAAATAATACTTAACAATACATTCACAATTAAAATCATTAACTTCATACAATAATAACCAAATAAAATATTGATAAAACACATACTAACCTGATATAAACAACATGAATATCCTATTATAAATAATTTTTGTATAAAAGAAAGAAAATTAAAAAACTTAATTTTATCCCTTAAAAAAAATATAGTTAAATTTAAAGAAAAACTATTTTGCCCTAATACTGTACAAGATAACACATCCAATATAACTCCAATACAAAATATAAAAAAAGGATTAACAATATAAGAAAAATAAAATTGAAAATATAAGATTAATATCAAAAACAAAAAAGGTTTAATTTCTATAAAAAAACTTGAAAAAAAGTAAATATTTAAGATAAATGCTATAAATATAACAAAATATATACGAAAACATTTCATATTAAAAATACTATTTAATTAGTATGTAATATTCATACGTCTAGTAATCTGATTAATACATTTTACTTCCTCTCTATGAGATAATAATAATAATACTAAATGATCTTTATTTAATGAAGAAAATGGTTTTACTATTACTTTTAAAAAAAAATTTCCAGTAACATTTTTTATATTTGTAATATATCCAATTGGATATCCTTCTGGATATGTACATCCTAATCCAGATGTAACTAGAACATCACCTTTATAAACAGAAGATTTACCATATGCATTTATTAATAATAAATTATTAGAATTATTACCCTTTAAAATAAAATAATTACCATTCCTAATATCCTTAGCTAAAAATGAACTCTTAGAATCAATAATCAAAAGTACAGTACTTGTATTTCTTCCTACATCAATTATTTTTCCAACAAAACCTTTTGAATCTAAAACAGTTTGTCCAATATAAACACCATCATTTATTCCTTTATTCAAAACCATTATTTGCTTTGCACTATTAATACTCGTAAATATAACATCTGCTACTATTGTCTTTATTGACTTTCTAATAGATGCAAATAACAATTTACGTAACTCTAAATTTTCTCTTTCAATAAAATTTAATCGATGCAATCTTATCTTAAGAAAAAAAATTTCATAATTTAATTTTCTAATTTCTTTTATAAAATAAAATTTACTAATAAAAAAAAAATATACTAATTGAAAAGCTTTAATAAAACCATTAATAATAAATTGAATTGGATAAACCAACATTAATATATTATTTCTTAATATACCTAAAAAACTATAATAAAAATCACATACCATTAGAATAAAAGAAAATAATAAAAAAAATAAAACACATCTTAGATTTTTTTTTGCCATAATCTATATCTCTAATTATTCAATTGAAAGAAAATAATTTTCATAAAAATCCATTGTTTCCAATACTTTTCCACCTCCACGTACTACACAGGTTAAAGGATCTTCCGCTATAGAAACTGGTATTCCAGTTTCTTCCATCAATAAAATATCTATGTTTTTTAATAAAGCACCACCACCAGTTAAAACCATTCCATATTCAGCTATATCCCCAGCTAATTCAGGAGGTGTAGATTCAAGAACCGATCTAACTGCTCTAACAATTCCTAAAATTGGTTCTCGTAAAGCATCAAATATTTCACTACTATTCAATATAAAAGAACAAGGAATACCCTCTGTTAAATTTCTACCTCTCACACTAATTTCTAAAATATCTCTATTTGGAAAAGCTAAACCAATTTCATGTTTTATCTTTTCAGCCATAGTTTCTCCAATTAATGTACCGTAATTCCTACGAACATATGAAATAATAGAATCATCAAACTTATCACCACCAATCCTAACTGAATTATGATACACAATTCCATTTAAAGAAATAATTGCTACCTCTGTTGTACCCCCACCAATATCTACTACCATAGATCCATTAGCCTCATCCACCGGCATTCCAGAGCCTAATGCTGCAGCCATAGGCTCTTCAATAAGAAAAACTTCTCTAGCCCCAGCACCAATAGCAGATTCACGAATAGCCCTTCGTTCAACTTGAGTAGATCCACAAGGAACACATACAAGAACTCTAGGACTAGGCCTAATAAACTTATTTTCATGGATTTTATTAATGAAATGTTGTAACATTTTTTCTGTTACAAAAAAATCAGCAATTACACCATCTTTCATTGGTCTTATTGCAATAATATTACTTGGAGTTCTTCCTAACATAGACTTTGCTGACACTCCAACAGCAGCAATTCTTTTCTGTCCATCTTTAATTCTCAACGCTACTACTGAAGGTTCATTTAAAACTATGCCTTTTCCTTTAACATAAATTAAAGTATTAGCAGTTCCTAAATCAATTGATAAATCATTAGAAAAAATACCTCTTAACTTCCTTAACATAATAAACTCTATGCTTACCTATAAATAAGCAAAATTAAAAAATATCTGATAAATAATAATTCGAAATACTTAAGATAATATCACCAAAAAAATATTTTTAAAACCTTTTATGAGACCTACATTTATTTTTTTTTAAATTGAATCAATAGACATATTAGAATAATTCCAATATTCTTTTTATATATCCCTTATACATATAAATATATAATGTATAATCAATATATTAATATATATCACTTTCATATTTAATATTTGTATAAAACAATAAAAATTGTAAAATAATATCAATAATTAGTCTATAAAATTGTTTTAAAATAAAAAAACAAAATTTAATTTTTTTTCACAAATTATAAATAATATTTTATTTTATTTCATTTTTAATAATATTTATTATTTTTTCAACAGAAGAATTAATAAATAAAGACTTTATCTTCTTTTTAATATCTTTTCGTTTTACATATAATCTATTAACCCACAATAAAAGACTTTCTGCAGTTACAGTATCTTCATCTAAAACTACACTAACTCCTTTTTTTTTAAAATAAAAAGCATTGTCAATTTGTTCTCCACGACTAGCATTTTTAGATAATGGTATTAAAATATTTGGTTTACCTAGAGAAAGAATTTCATAAATAATATTCGCACCAGCTCTTGATATCACAATATCACTTGCTGCTAGTAAATCCGAAAAAATTTCATTAGCAAACTCAATTTGAAAATAATTTTTCCTATAAAAAAAAGATAAATCTAAATTATTAAATCCACATAAATGAATTATTTGATATTTTACACAAAATAAATGTAATGATTTTCTTATAATAGAATTTAAAATTAAAGAACCCTGACTTCCACCAACTATTAATATACAAGGAATACTATCATTAAAGCCACAAAAAGATAAACCTTTAGATTTTAATCCACGAAATATAGAAGATCTAATAGGAATACCCGTAATAAATATTTTTTTATTTTTTAAAAATAAATATTTCTTTTTTAAATTCATTGATAAACATACAGATGTTACAAAAGGCAAACTTAGCCGATTAGATAAACCTAAAGTTATATCAGACTCATGTAAAATTACAGGAATATTATTTAACCATGCTGCAATAATTACAGGAAAAGAAGCAAAACCACCTTTTGAAAAAACAATATTAACTTTCATTTTTCTAAATTTAAAAAACGTTTGAATTATTCCAAATAAAACTTTTATTATATCTATAAAATTTTTCCAACTAAAATAACGTCTTAATTTTCCACTTACTACATAATGATACGAAACAAATGGAAAGAATGACATCAAATATTTATCCATTTTTTTATCTAAACCAAAATAATGTATTTTACAATTACTATCATTTTTTAATGATTCTATAATTGCTATATTTGGAAAAATATGCCCAGCACTGCCTCCTCCTGCAAAAACAATACAAAACATAAGAAATATAAAAACACTATTATTTTATGTAAAATTATAAATTATCATATTCTGATAAGTAAAAAAACATAAAAATAAAGATTTTAAATATTAATAAAATTGTTAATCAACACTAATATATTTAATTTTTATTAAAAAATAATTTATAATTATAAATTATTCTAACCTAATAAAAATTAGAATAAATAATGAAATCATTCAATTTACATTCTATATCCCCAATAGACGGTAGATATTCAAAAAAAACAAAAATACTAAAAACTTATTTTAGCGAGTTCTCTCTAATATATCATAGATTAAAAATAGAAATTTACTGGTTAAAATCCTTAATAAACAACAAAAAAATTAAAAATTTAAATAAATTAAATGACAAAGAACAAAAATATCTAAAAAAAATACTAAGTAATTTTAATGAATCTGAAGCAAAAAAAATAAAAAATTATGAAAAAAAAACAAATCATGATGTAAAAGCAATAGAATACTATTTAATAGATAAATTTAAGAAATCTAAAGTATTACAACAATATACACCGTATATCCATTTTGCATGCACATCAGAAGATATAAACAATCTTTCCTATACAATAATGATAAAAGATGCTATACAATATGTTATACAACCTGTCTTATCTAAAACTATTGACAGTATAGTAACATTAGCAAAAAAATACGACAATATACCAATGCTATCTAGAACACATGGGCAACCAGCATCAACAACAACAATAGGAAAAGAGATGGTAGTATTCTTATCTAGACTAGAATACCAAAAAAATCAATTATCTAAAATATATTTGTCAGCAAAATTTAATGGAGCTGTAGGAAATTACAATGCACATATTATTGCCTTTCCCAAAATAAACTGGATAAAACATTGCAAAAAATTTATTAATTCGTTTAAACTCCCATTTAATAATTATACAACACAAATAGAACCACATGATAACATAGCAGAACTATGCCATCTAATGACACGAATCAACAATATCTTACTTGATTATACAAGAGATATATGGTATTACGTATCAATAAACTATTTTTCCTTAAAAATCTTTTCAAAAGAAACAGGTTCTTCTACAATGCCACATAAAAATAATCCAATAGAATTTGAAAATGCAGAAGGAAATCTCAGTTTATCTAATGCGTTATTTACATACTTTGCAAATAAACTAACAAAATCAAGGTTACAACGTGATTTATCAGGATCTACAGTATTACGAAATATAGGAGTTCCTTTTTCTCATACAATAATTGCTTATAAATCAATCATTAAAGGAAATAAAAAAATTTTAATCAACCGTAGTATAATAAAAAAAGATTTAAACAATAATTGGAAAATAATGTCTGAAGCAATACAAACTGTAATGAGAAAATATAAAATACCAAACGCTTACGAAAAAATAAAAAAAACAACGAGAGGAAAAACAATTGATAAAAACAATATAAAAAAAATTATTCAAAATTTAAATCTACCAATTAAAATAAAAAATAAATTAAACAAACTAAATCCGGAAAAATATATTGGATTATCTAAAATATTATCAAGAAATTTCTATAAAAATTTTAATAAAAATACATAAAATATATATATCAATAAAAACAAAACGTAAGAATAATAAAAATAAAAAATTAAAACCGAGATGGCGAAACTGGAAAACGCGCTAGACTCAAAATCTAGTAGTTATTAATAACTTTACGGGTTCAAATCCCGTTCTCGGTAAAATATATTTTTTATATTATCAATATATAATAATTATTTATTTTTTATATACAACAACTATTCAAAATAGACCATCTAGGATTAACTGATATAGAAAGATCACAATCATGGATTCCTTTCAAAAAATACTGACATCCTATATAAGCAACCATAGCACCATTATCTGTACAATACTCTAATCTAGGAAAAAATACATCACCATTTAATTTTTTCATTAATATTGTCAATGCCTCTCTGAGCGCTCTGTTGGCACTTACACCTCCTACAACAACTAATTTACTATTTAAAGTTTTTTTTATAGCTCTTTTGCATTTAATAACAATCGTATCTATAACAGCATCTTGAAATAATTTAGCTATATTTTTTTTTGCTTTTTCATCCTTATCACTTTTATTCCAAACTTTAACTGCATACGTTTTTAATCCACTAAAACTAAAATCTAATCCAGACTTATAAATCATTGGCCTAGGAAACTTTTTAAAAAATAAATCATTATCTCTAATAATATCTCTATCTTTGTTAAAAGAATCCGCAATTTCAGCTAAAACAGAACCACCTGGATACATAATACCCATCATTCTAGCTATTTTATCAAAAACTTCTCCAACAGAATCATCTAATGTATTTCCTAATAAACAATAATTACCTAATGAATATACTTCAATCAATTGAGTATGACCACCAGATACTAATAATCCTAAAAACGGAAAATCAAGATTTGGATAATCAAGTTTAACCGATAATAAATGTGCTTCTAAATGATTAATTGCTAAAGAAGGTTTATTCAATGAATAAGCTAAACTCTTTGCAAAACAAGCTCCTACTAATAAAGAACCAACCAAACCAGGACCAGCAGTATATGCTATAGCATCAATATCGGTTATTTTTAATTTTGCTTTCAATAAAACTTCATCCATTAATGGTATCAAACGTTTTATATGATCACGAGATGCTAATTCTGGAACTATCCCTCCATAAATACTATGCAACTTAATTTGTGAATATAATACATGAGAAAGCAATCCATATTCAGAATCATAAATTGCCATACCCATTTCATCACAAGATGACTCTATCCCTAATACTCGCATTTATATTAAATAATAATGATTATTGCTATTATTTTTATAATCTATAATAAAAAATAAAATTTGACAAATACATCTTATAAAATTAAAATATGTCAACCATATTTTTTTAGGAGAATAAATGCCAACAATTCGTATAAAAGATGGAGAAAACTTGGAATATGCTCTAAGACGCTTTAAACGATTATGTGAAAAATCTGGAATTTTAAACGAATTAAGTAAAAGAGAATTTTATGAAAAACCAACAACAGAACGAAAAAGAAAACAAGCAGCCGCTATAAAAAGACATTTTAAAAAACTTACCAGAGAAGAATTCTTTACAAAAAAATCTAAAAAAAATAGTAAACATAATAGAAAAATAAAAAAATATAAAAAAATAAAATATTTCAATAGTTAAAAATATTAAAAAACATTCTAATTAACATTATATTTTCACAATTATCACATAATTGAATAAATATTTAATGAACTTAAAAAATTTAGAATATTAAAAAATTAATATAATTATTGTTATTTAATCAATAAAATTTATTTAAAAAAATAATAATACAAAGTTCAATTTTAAAAAAATAAAATTTATAAAGAACAATCTAAAAATAATGTTCCCAACAGATTCACAATCCATAGCTAGCATAGTATTAAAACAAATAGATATAGTTCAAATAATTAATGATTACCTAAATTTAAAAAAAATAGGAAATAATTTTACTGCATACTGTCCGTTTCATAAAGAAAAAACTCCATCTTTTAAAATTGAAACAAAAAAACAATTTTTTTATTGTTTCGGATGTGGAAAAGGTGGAAACGCAATTAACTTTATTATGAATTATTTTAATAAAAATTTTTCTGACTCTGTTAAAATACTAATTTCTAAAATTAATACAAAAGTAAATTTCGTACCAAATAAAAATAAAAATTATTATTTTACAAATACATATAATTTACTAGAAAAAATAAATTCTTTTTATCAAAATATATTAGAAAAAAAAGGAAAAAACGCAATAAAATATTTAAAAAATAGAAATATAAAAATAGAAACAATAAAATATTACCAATTAGGATATGCTCCAAAAGGATTTCATACACTTATAGATAACTTCAAAACTTATCAAAAGGATTTAATCAGTACAGGAATGATTATAAAAAAAAATAAAAAAATCTATGATCGATATCAAAATAGGATTATATTTCCTATACACAACCATTGCGGAAAAGTTATAGGTTTCGGAGGAAGAGCTTTAGAAAAAAAACAAAATCCAAAATATATTAACTCACCAGAAACAACTTTCTTTAAAAAAAGCTTTGAGCTTTATGGATTATATCAAATAACACAAACTAAAATTAATTCTATCCTTATAGTGGAAGGATATATTGATGTTATCACTCTATTTCAAAATAAAATTAAAAATACAGTTGCTGTATTAGGAACATCAATAACAAATAAACATATAGAAATATTAAAAAAATATACAAAAAAAATAATCTTTTGTTTTGATGGAGATCTACCAGGAAAAAAAGCATCATGGAATGCAATGAAAATTTGTTTATCACATATAAATAAAGAATTACATATTTATTTTGCTTCATTACCAAACAATCAAGATCCAGACGAAATTATTCAAAAAGAAGGAAAAAAAAAATTTATTCATTATATAAATAACTCTAAATCATTAGATATTTATCTTTTAGAAAATTTTTATAAATATTTTAGTATAAATTCAATCATAGAGAAACATAAATTTATACATGCAATCAAACCATATATATTAAAAATACAAGATGTAATATATAAAGAGTTATTATTAAAAGAAATATCTAAAAAAATAGGAATTGACTTTAATAGATTAGAATATTTAATCAATAATCACAATAACAAAATAATCAATATATACAATAAAAAAAATAACTTTATTAAATCAAAAAATCCTACATTAAATATCATTTCTTTATTGATTCAATATCCAGAAATTATTTCTAAATATAATATAAACTTAAATTCATTAACCGATAATAATACAATAATAAAAATTATTATAAAACAAATACATGAAAATCCTAAAATTAATACCGCATTATTACTAGAAAAATGGAGAAATACCTCATTATTTAAATATTTTATTAAATTAGCATCATGGAAACATGAATCATTAAAGAATAACTTTTCACAAAAAATTAAAAATTACATTGCAATTTTAAAAAAAAAAAAATTAGAAACTAAAATAGAAAAATTAATTAAAAAATCACGAAATAAAGAACTTACTCAAACAGAAAGAACACTTTTACAAAATATGATTATAAAAAAACATAAAACTCAAAGAAAATTAAAAATTATTAATGATATAAATATTGGCAACTAATTACGACTAGTTTATAATCAAATTATTTTTTTATTCTAAAAACGATATTTTATTAAAATACTTCAAATTATGAAAAATGACCAAGAACAACATTCTCAAATCACTAAAGTAATTAAATTAGGAAAAGAACAAAATTATCTTACTTATTCTCAAATTAATGATTTTCTACCAAATATTATTGACCCAGAACACTTTGATGTCATCATAAACATGCTAGAATCAATGAATATCAAAGTTTTTGAAATATCTCCAAATGAAAATGAACTTGCTTTACTAGGAACAACAGAAGAAATACCAGAAGATGTAGAAGAAGTAGCAGCCGCTATTGCATCAGTTGATACAGAAACAGGAAGAACAACAGATCCAATTAGAATGTATATGAGAGAAATGGGAAGTGTAGAATTATTAACACGGCAAGGAGAAATTGAAATAGCCAAACGAATTGAAGATGGAATAAATCAAATTTTAAAATCACTAGCAAATTATCCTAAAACAATAGAACTACTATTAATAGATTATGATAAAGTTCTATCTGAAGAAATAAAATTAAATGATCTTATAAATGGTTTTTTAGATACAAAAACAACAAAAGAATCAAATATCACTAATATAAAAAAAATAGTTATAGATAACATACCTCAAAACGATCTTATTCTAATACAAAATCCTGAAGAAACAACAGAAAACAATAATGTAAAAAATAATATTAATTCAGAAGAGGAAGAAGAATTAAATCCTAAACAAGCTAAAATATATTTTAATAAACTGAGAAAAAAATTTAATCATGTAATAAAAACACTGAAAAAATACGGAAATACATCTAAAAAATCTCTATCTTCAATAAAAACAATGTCAAATTGGTTCCTAAAATTTAAACTAACAACAAGACAAGTAGATCGTTTAACACAATATTTTAAAAAACTTAAAAACAATATTAAAAAATATGAAAAAAACATCATGCACTTATGTATTTATAAAGCAAAAATACCTAAAAAAATATTTATAAATACTTTTTTAGGTGAAGAAACAAACTTAACTTGGATTAATACATTAATAAACACACATTCTAAAAAATTAGATTTAAAATTAATATCAAAATACAGTGAAAAAATAAAATTTCTTCAAAATCATTTAATTAATCTTGAAAAATTACATGGACTTACAATTAACGAAATAAAAGACATAAATAATAAAATTTCATTAGGTGAAACTAAAGCAAAAAAAGCTAAAAAAGAAATGGTAGAAGCAAATTTACGTTTAGTAATTTCTATTGCTAAAAAATATACTAACAGAGGTTTACAATTTTTAGATTTAATTCAAGAAGGAAATATAGGTTTGATGAAGGCTGTAGATAAATTTGAGTATAGAAGAGGTTATAAATTTTCTACATACGCTACATGGTGGATTAGACAAGCAATTACTAGATCTATAGCTGATCAAGCCAGAACTATACGAATTCCCGTACACATGATAGAAACAATAAATAAACTTAATAGAATATCTAGACAAATTCTTCAAGAAACAGGAAAAGAAGCTACACCAGAAGAATTATCAAAAAAAATGGATATAAATGAAGAAAAAATACGAAAAATACTAAAAATAGCAAAAGAACCAATTTCTATGGAAACTCCAATAGGAGACGATGAGGAATCACATCTAGGAGATTTTATAGTAGATAATAATATAGAATCTCCATCAGATAAAGCTACAATAGATGGATTAAGAGAAGCCACAATAAATATATTATCTACTTTAACTCCTAGAGAATCTAAAGTATTAAAAATGAGATTTGGTATAGAAATGAATACAGACCATACTTTAGAAGAGGTTGGAAAACAATTTGAAGTTACAAGAGAACGCATTAGACAAATAGAAGCAAAAGCCTTACGAAAATTAAGACATCCATCTAGATCAGAAAAATTACGTAGTTTTCTTGAAAATGATAAAATTTAACCTCAATTTTTTACTTTAAAATAAAATATTTTATCAATACTTTTTATTGTATTTTAAATTAACTAAAAAAATATATACTTTCTTCATTAATTTATATAAAATAGTATCCTATACTATTGTATTTTTCGGGCCTATAGCTCAGAGGTTAGAGCAGCGGACTCATAATCCGTTGGTCCTAGGTTCAAATCCTAGTAGGCCCATAAAGGTAAATAATCTAAACAAAGTTTTAAAAAATTAACCCATAAACAAATAAGATATAAAAATAAAAATTTTACTTTCTAAAAGCTAAAATCTCGTTCTTTTTGTCTTCAACTAATTTATTAACTTTAGATACATATAAATCAGTAAACTTTTGAACAACATTTTTAACTAAACAACGTTCCTCATCCTTAGAAATTTTCTTTAATTTACTTAATGTTTTACAAAAATTATTTATATCACGACGAACATTCCTAATAGAAATTTTTGCCTCCTCTCCTATTGATTTTATATGAATCATTATCTTTTTTCTTCTTTCTTCAGTTAACAATGGACTATAAACATAAATATCTCCATTTTTTACAATTACAGATAATTCTAAATTGGAATCTAAAATAGATTTTTTAATAAAATTAACTAAACTTTTATCCCAAGGCTTCACAATTAACGTTCTAAAATCTAAAATACTGATATTAGCAATCTTTTTTAAAAAGAATTTATTACAATTATAATTAACAACAATATTACTTAATAAAGTACTATTGATACGAATCATTGTATTCTTTTTTAAACTATCTTGCATAGAAATTAAAATTCTATTCATTTTACAAATAATATCAGACTTAATATTATTGATAATCATATTTTAATCACCACTTACGATGGTACCAACTTGCTCTCCAAGTACAATTTTTTTTAAAATATCAAAATCTGAAAATTTAAAAACCTGAAAAGGCATATCATATTTTTGACATAAGTAAATAGCAGTAGTGTCCATAATTTTTAATTTATCTTTTAAGATCTTATCATATGTTAAAAATTTATAAAAAACAGCCTCTGAATTTTTTATAGGATCATCTGAATAAATTCCATCAACAATTGTTGCTTTCAACATTATATCGGCATTAACTTCAATAGCCCTTAAACATGCAGCAGAATCTGTAGTAAAAAATGGATTGCCAAGCCCTGCCGTAAAAATTACAACATATTTTTTATTTAAATAATTAATTGCTTGATTTTGATCATAAAAATTAGTTATACCCATAATAGGTATAGATGACATTAAAAAAGAAGGAACATTAATCTTCTTAAAAGACCCATGAATAGCTAATGCATTTAATACAGTAGATAGCATACCAATATGATCTCCTGTAATACGATCAAAACCAATGCAACTCAATTCTGATCCTCTAAAAAAATTTCCTCCACCCATCATTAAACCAACTTCAATTCCCATATTAATTAAACCTACAACAGAATCTCTTATAAAATTAACCGCATTGAAATCTATACCAAAACTATTCTTACCTAATAATGCTTTTCCGCTATACTTTAATAAAACTCTTTTATATTTGAGCACATAATTTTTTTTTATCACCATCAATTAAATATAAAACTCCTAAAATAGAAATAAATTTATTCTAAATCATCTAAAATTAAAATTTACATAAATCCATAATTTCCAACTTCAAATCTTATAAAAGATAATACAGTAACATGATTTTCCCTTAAATAATCATTAACTTTTAAATTATTATCTTTTATATAAACTTGTTCTAATAACGAATTATCCCTAATAAACTTATTAAGCTTTCCACTAACTATTTTATTATATATATCATCCGATTTATTTTTATCATGTTTTTTAGATTGTTCTAAAAACAACTTACGTTTTTTAGAAATCATTTTAACAGAAAACTGATCTTTACTAATTACCATAGGATTACATGCTGCTATATGCATAGCTATATTTTTGGCTATCAAATCATCTCCACCATTTAAATGAACTAAAACACCAATACGAAAACCATGTAAATAATATCCAATTCTATGATCAGAACTCTTACATACAATCTTATTCAAACGATTTAACTCAATATTTTCTCCTAATTTTAAAATAAGATTTTTTTTACCTTGCTCCACTGTTATAGATTCACCTAATAAATTTTCACTGTTTAAATCCATTACACTAAATACTTTTGGAATAAATAACGCTGTATCTGCAACCTTCATAACAAAATGCATAAAATAAGCATTTCTTATTACAAAATCAGTTTCAGAATTAACTTCCAATATTACTGCACTTTTACAATCTTCTGATCTACTAATAACAATAACACCTTCCTTAGTTTTTTTTATAGATTTATTAATAACTTTATTTTCACTATACTTATAAATATTATTTATAGCTTTTTTAAAATCCCATTTAGATTCTATAAGAAACTTTTTACATTCCATTATACTAATTCCTGTATATTCCCTCAATTTTTTAACCAAATTAACATGATCTAAATCCATAAAACCTCCAAATACTTTAAAATAAAAATAAAAATATCAAACTTTATGATTAATAATGTTATATATAACACTTAAATGTTATTTTCTAGAATTTGATAATAATAACGAAGAATTAGATTTATCTTTCTCCACAAAATTTTTCTTTTGTTCAGAAACAATAGCATTAGTAATAAAACTAACATAAATATCAATGGCTTTCATAGAATCATCATTTCCAGGAATAATATAATTGACATAATCAGGATTATTATTTGTATCTACCACTCCTATTATAGGTATTTTTAAACGACATGCTTCTTTAACTGCAATATGCTCGAAACCAATATCTATTATAAAAATAGCATCTGGCAAGCTTTCCATATTCTCAATTCCACCTAAACTTCTATCTAATTTATTAAACTCTCTTAATAAAATTAAAGCTTCTTTTTTAATCATTGTATCTAAAATACCTTTACTCCTCATTTCTCTTAACTCTTTTAATCTAAATATAGATTGTCGAACTGTTTTCCAATTAGTTAACATGCCACCCAACCATCTATGATTAACGTAAGGCATTTTACATCGATTTGCATTTTCAAAAATACTTTTTTGAGCTGCTCTTTTTGTTCCTACATAAAGAATTTTTGCTTTATGCATCACTAATGTACTAACATAATTCGCAGCTTCTTTTAATTTAATTAAAGTCTTTTCTAAATTAATTATATGAATTTTATCTTTAGATCCAAAAATATAAGGAGACATTTTTGGATTCCAAAATCTAGTACGATGTCCAAAATGTACTCCAGCTTCTAATAATTCACGTATACCTAAATTCATATTTCTCCTTATAAAATAAAAATTAAACTAAAATTTATTAAAAATATTTCATACACTTATTTAACAAAAACAAATATAAATTTTTCTTTACCTGATAAAAAAAATAAATCTCAACTTATATTTTACTAATAATATTATCATTTTTCATAACAGAATATAAAATTTAATATTAAATTTTAAAAATTAAACAATAAACTTAATATTTTTTTTTAAAAAAATTATATTTTTAAAATAAATTCTACTATTATACATATTTTAATATTATAAAATGTAAAATATATATTTTATTACTAAAGGAAATTATATTAATGAAAATAAATATCAAAAATAATCAAGAAATTCAAAAAATGCGAATTGCTGGAAAAATAGCAGCTTCCGTATTAGACATGATAGAACCATACATAAAAGAAGGAGTAACCACAAATGAAATTAACAATTTATGTCATAATTATATAGTAAATACACAAAAAGCTATTCCAGCTCCATTGGGATATTTTGGATTTCCAAAATCTATTTGTACATCTATAAATAATGTTGTATGTCACGGAATACCAAACAATAAAGTATTAAAAAATGGAGATATTATTAATATTGATATTGCTATTATTAAAAATGGATATCACGCTGATACCAGTAAAATGTTTTTAATAGGTACAACTTCCGAAAAAGCAAAAAATATTGTACAAACTTCATATGAATGCCTATTAATTGGTATCTGTCAAGTTAAACCTAATGTACATTTAGGAAATATAGGATACGCAATACAAAAACATGCTGAAAAATATCAATATTCCATTGTGAAAGAATACTGCGGTCATGGAATTGGAAAATATTTTCATGAACAACCTCAAATCTTACATTATGGAGTACCAGGAACAAAAGAAATATTAAAAAAAGGAATGACTTTTACAATAGAACCAATGATTAATGCAGGAAAACCTGATACAAAAATACTTAAAGACCAATGGACTGTTGTAACAAAAGATAATAGTTTATCAGCTCAATGGGAACATACAATTTTAGTAACTGATAATGGATTTGAAATTTTAACCTTACGAAAAAAAGAAAAAGAAATCATAAAAAAATATTATAACACTATTGATAAATCAATAGATTTTATTTAAAAATTTATTATTATTTCATAAAATAGTAAATTAATATAAACTTTAAAGATTAATATTTTTCTAATTTATATTAGATTATGATTTTCTACATTTATCAAAAAAATCATCTAACAACTTTGAACATTCTGACTCTAAAATCCCCTCATCAATTTTTACTCTATAATTTAATAAATTATTATTGAATAAATTACATATTGAACCACAAGCACCATTTCTAATATTTCTTAATGAAAAAATTATTCTTCCTATTCGAGATTGAATTATTGCTCCAGCACACATATAACAAGGTTCTAAAGTAGAATAAATCATAGTATCCAATAACTTAAATTTTTTTAAATTTAAAGCAGCTAAACGAATTGCATTTATTTCAGCATGTGCACAAGGATCACACTTCTGTAAAACTTGATTCCAACCATAACCAACCAATGTTTGTTCTGATGTAGTTATTACAGAGCCAACTGGAACTTCACCCTCATCTTTTGCAATCAATGCAAAATTATATGCTTTCTTCATCCAAAAAAGATCACTTGTACGATACACTATTCCCATTCTATAGTTGATGGAGGTTTTCCAGAAATATCATAAACCACTCTAGATACTTCTTCAACTTCATTAATAATTTTATTAGAAACATTTTCTAAAAAATCCCAAGGTAACTTTACAATTCTAGCTGTCATAAAATCCATACTCTTTATAGCTCTTAAACAAATAACATACTCATATAATCTATTATCTCCAATAACACCAACAGTCTTAATTGGAAGAAAAATAGAAAACGCTTGATCCACTGTACGATAAAGATCGTATCTTTTTAATTCTTCAATATAAATCTCATCAGATTTTTTTAAAATATTAATATATCTTTTTTTAACTTCTCCTATAATACGAATTCCAAATCCAGGACCTGGAAAAGGATGTTTATAAACTATATCACAAGATAATCCTAATTTTAAAGCTATATCTTTCACTTCATCCTTAAATAAATCTCTAATAGGCTCTATTAAATTTAACCTAAAATCATTAGGTAATCCACCAACATTATGATGTGTTTTAATTTTAAAAGAAAAATCGCTAAAATCATTAATTAATGACGATTCAATAACATCAGAACAAATAGTACCTTGAGCTAACCAATTAATATCAGAAAATCTTTTTGCACTATCAACAAATATTTCAGCAAAAACAGAACCTATAATTTCCCTTTTTTTTTCTGGAGAAACAATCCCACTTAAAGCATCTAAAAATTTATCTTCAGCATTTATTTTAATAATATTTATCCCAGTATCTTTCATAAAATCATCTATTATTCTTCGAATAAAATTATAATCTAATAATCCAGTATCAATAAATATACAAATTAAATTATTTTTTATTGCCATAAAAAGTAATTTAGCTACTACCATAGAATCTAAACCACCAGACACAGCTAACAGTACTTTATCATTTTTAACCTTATCTTTAATATCAAAAATAATCTTATCTATAATATTTGTTTTCATAAAAAAAACATCTGCACTACAAATATCAATAACAAACCTTTCTAAAATCTTTACTCCTTGTAAAGTTTGTGTAACCTCAGGATGAAATTGCAATCCATACCAAAATTTTTTTTCATTTGCTATACCAGCAATTACTCCATTATTTGTACTACAAATAACGTCAAAATTCTTTGGTAAAGTAATAATATGATCTTTATGACTCATCCAAACATCCAAAACTCTAATATTTTCACTATTTTTTCTATCATAAATATCTTTTAACAAACTATTATTGTTTTTAAACAAAAATACTTCTGTATGACCAGATTCAAATTTATTCACAGAACAAATCTTTCCACCTAATTGTGCAACCATAATTTGCATTCCATAACAAATACCTAATATAGGTACTTCTAAATTAAATAAATATTTAGGAACTTTAATATATGATGTAGAATTTACAGAATACGGACCTCCTGACAAAATAATTCCACAAGGAGATAAACTTTTTAAAAAATCAATATCTACATTATATAAACAAATATTACACACAACTCCCATTTCACGAATTCTCTTAACAATTAATCTTGTATACTGTGAACCAAAATCAAAAACTACTATAGAATTTCTTCTTTTAATTTTTAACATAAAATTTAATCAATTTGGTAATTTGGAGCTTGTTTAACTATATTAACATCATGAACATGTGATTCTCTCATTCCTGAATTAGTAATTTTAACAAATTTTGATTTTTTATGTAACATCTTTATATTTATACAACCTAAATATCCCATACAAGATTTTAATCCACCTATTAATTGCCTAACAACAGAATGCAACATACCTTTATAAGGAACTCTACCTTCAATTCCTTCAGGAACTATATCATCCAAATTTTTTTCATCATCCAAAAAATAACGATCAGAACACCCCATAATTCCAGACATAACACTTAAAGAACCCATACCCCTATAACTTTTATAAGCTCTACCTCTGTAAAATTCAGTATTACCAGCAGATTCTTCAGTTCCAGCAAATATTCCTCCTAACATTACTGAATCCGCTCCAGCAGCTAAAGCCTTACATATATCACCAGAATATCTGATTCCACCATCAGCTATTATAGGAACTTCTCCTTTCAACTTTTTAAAAATATTTAATATAGCAGTAATTTGTGGCATTCCAACTCCAGTAATAATACGAGTAGTACAAATTGATCCAGGACCTATTCCAACTTTCACTGCATCAACACCTGCTTTTACTAAAGTAACAGCAGCCTCAGGAGTAACAATATTACCACCAACTACTTGTACAGAAAAATTTTTTTTAATCCATCTTATAATATTTACAACTCTCTTTGTATGACCATGAGCTGTATCTATAACCAATACATCCGCTCCAGAATCCACTAGGGAACAAACTCTCTCTTCAGTATCTTTAAGATTGACACCAATAGCAGCACCTACACATAATTGTCCAGAATTATCCTTACAAGAAAAAGGATTTCTCTTGGCATTTTGTATATCTTTAACAGTAATTAACCCACATAAATCAAAAGAATTATTTACTACTAATAATTTCTCTATACGATTTTTATGTAAAAGACCAATAATTTTTTCTCTACTATCATTTTCATTAACAGTAACTAATCGTTCTTTAGGGGTCATAACATTCTGAACTAATAATGATAAATTAGTTTCAAAACGAATATCTCTACTAGTAACGATTCCAACTAACTTACCATTTTCAATTACAGGAAAACCTGAAACATTATATTTATCCATTACTTCTAATAGTTTTTTAACTGTAATATCTGAATTAACAACTATAGGATTTCGTACTATTCCACTTTCAAATTTTTTTACCTTTTTTACCTCTTCAGATTGAGAATAAATACTCATATTTCTATGAATTATTCCAATACCCCCTTCTTGAGCTAATGCTATGGCCAATTTAGATTCTGTAACTGTATCCATTGCAGCAGAAATAAATGGTATATTTAAAAATAACTCATTCGTTAATCGAGTTTTTAAAATAACCTCTTTTGGAAAAATATCTGAATATGCTGGAATCAGCAACACATCATCAAAAGTCAAAGCTTCTGCTTGCACATTAAAATCTGACATAATAAAGCCTTTTTCCTTCTTTATCACAAAAATACCAAAATCTATTTACTTAATAAATATTATCTTTAAAATTTAAAATAAAACATTATATATTCTTATAAAGAATAATATGATATCATACTCAATTAAAAAACTACAAATACATATTACTTATTTAATAGAATCCTAAAATTGGCTAAAATAATTGTAATTACCTCAGGAAAAGGTGGAGTTGGTAAAACTACCACATCTGCATCAATAGCTACAGGAATAGCATTATATGGATATAAAACTATAGTTATTGATTTCGATATTGGATTAAGAAATCTCGATCTTATAATGGGATGTGAAAGAAGAGTTATATATGACTTTATCAATGTTATTAATGGTGAAGTTACACTTCACCAAGCTATTATAAAGGATAAAAGAATAGCAAATCTATTTATATTGCCAACCTCACAAACAAAAGATAAAGAATCATTAACATTTAACGGAGTAGAAAAAGTATTAAATGATCTTTCTAATGAATTCGATTATATTATATGTGATTCTCCAGCAGGAATAGAAACAGGAGCTCTAATGGCAATGTATTTTTCTGATTATGCAATAGTAGTCATTAATCCAGAAATCTCTTCTATACGAGATGCTGATAGAATATTAGGATTATTATCAAGTAAAACTAAAAGAGCAATTGAAAACAAAAATCCTATACAAGAATTTTTATTAATAACAAGATACGACCAAAAACGTGTAACAAAAGGAGAAATGTTATCAATTTCTGATATAAAAGAAATACTAGGAATACCAATCATAGGAATTATACCAGAATCCAAAACCATACTAAAATCTTCTAACACAGGAATTCCAATTATTTTAAATAAAAAAAGTAATGCAAGTATCGCTTATCAAGATACAGTAGACAGATTTTTCGGAAAAAACAAACCATTTAAATTTGTCAAAAATAAAAAAAAAGGAATATTATATCGTCTATTTGGAAAAATAGGAATATATTAAAATGAATCTATTAAATTTCTTCAAAAAAAAAAATTTTTCTTCGAAAACTGCAAAAGAACGATTAAAAATTATTATTTCTCATGAAAATTCTAATCAAAACACAAAAAACAAATTATTAGAATTAGAAAAAGAAATTCTAAGTGTAATAACAAAATATATCCATATAAATAAAGATCAAATAAATATTGATCTAAAACAAATAAATAATAATAGCTCTACTATTGAGCTAAATATAACAATGCCACACATAAAATTATAATAATATATATAAAAGATTTATATAGATTTTTATAAATGAAAAAAAATATAAAATTCTAAATTATTTATTAATCACACTGATTGAATGCTTACTGATTATAGATTTCACTGATTTAATTCGTACATCTAAATCATCTGGTACATCTCCACCTCCTTGAGCAATATAATCATTCCCACCTCCACGATCACATAATATTTTAACAATATCCACAATTTTTGGAAAATACATAATAATATTCTTACTTATACTAGATATAACATTAAGCTTATTTCTTTTTATAAAAAATATAATTAAAATCGTACTTTTAAGTTCTCTATTTATTAACTCCAATGTATTCTTTAATACTTTAACATTATCTATAACATCACTTTTTATTTGCTCAATTAAAAAATTAATTCCATTAATTTCTTTCATATTTTTAAATAAAGTTTTTATAAAATATAAAGCTATTTTTCCATTTAATTCATTTAACTTTTTTTCCATATTTTTTTCTTTTTCTAAAACATTTAATACTTTACTTACAATAAATTCTGTTGTTGTATTAAAGAAATTTGAAATAATCTGTAATTGATCTATCCTATCACGAGCCCAAGAAAAAGCATAATAACCAGTCATTATTTCTATTCTTCTTACACCACTAGAAATACTGTTTTCAGAAATTATCTTACATAATCCAATACTTCCTGTATTCTTTACATGAGTACCACAACAAAATTCTTGCGATATATCTTTTCCTATGGATACAATTCTTATATTTTCACCATAACGTTGACTATTAAAAAAACTAATATCTATGTCTTTACAATCTTTTTTTTGCTTATATTTTATCAATACTGAATAATTAGATCTAATTTTATTATTTATACTATCCTCAATTTTACATAAAGAATCTGAAGATAATTTTTCAAAATGAAAAAAATCGAATCTAGCACGTTTATCCTCTATCAAAGACCCACATTGACGTACATGAAATCCAAGAATTTTCTTTAATACACTATATAATAAATGAATTGCAGTATGGTTAGAAGTTATTGCACAACGTCTAAAAATATCAATTTTAATAACAACCTCCTGATTGATAAAGAACTTTCCTTTTATTAAATATCCATAATGAAAAATATTTCTTTTAAAAAACTTAGTATTTTCTACAAAAAAAATACTACCATCATCAGACAATATCTGACCAGAATCACCTACCTGTCCTCCACTTTCAGCAAAAAATACAGTTTTATCAAGAACAATTATACTTCTAACTTTATAATTATTTAAAACAGAAATTAACTTACTGTCAGTAAATATAGCAATAATTTTTGCTTTTATCGTAAAAACATCATATCCAAAAAACTTAGTAGAATAAAAATTCTTACAAATTAAAAAATTATCTTTTTCATTAAAAGAATGTTTCAAAAAACTTCTCGATAACTCTTGCTGTTTTTTCATTAATTTATTAAATTCTTTAATATTAACAAAAAAATTATAATCTTTAACAATATCCAACATTAAATCCAACGGAACACCATAAGTATCATATAACTTAAATGCTACATTTCCAGAAATTTCTTTATTTTTTGAAAAATTCATTTCTTTTTTTAAAAAAATAATTCCTTTATTTAAAGTGCGATTAAAACGTAACTCTTCTTGCATTAAAATTTCTTTTATCTTTTCTTTGGAATTCAATAATTCTGGATATTCAGTCCCCATTAAAAATACTAAAGAATCTACTAATTTATAAAAAAAAGGAGAAATCAAACCTAATTTATTCCCATACCTAACTGCCCTTCTAATAATACGACGCAATATGTATCCTCTACCTACATTTTCTGGCAATACTCCATCCATAACCAAAAAAGAAGATGATCTTATATGATCAGAAATTATTTTTAAACAAACATTTTTTTTATCACTATCTATAATTCCTAATTTTTTTATTCTATTAATAATATATTTAAACAAATCAATATCATAATTATCTTTCACACCTTGCATTACAGAAGTAATTCGTTCTAAACCCATTCCTGTATCTACAGAAAATCGTGATAAAAGACTTAATTTCCCATATTTATCTTTATTAAATTGCATAAATACAATATTCCAAATCTCTATATAACGATCTCCATTATAAAAATCGTTAAAATTAAAAGTATTACTAGAATTTTCATTATCATAAAAAATTTCAGTACAAGGCCCACAAGGACCGACATCTCCCATAGACCAAAAATTACTATCTTTACCTCTTCGTATTAATCTATTACTTGATATCTTTATTTTATTTAACCAAATATCTTCAGTCTCTTTATCTTTTTCATAAACAGTAATCCACAACTTATCTTCTGATAAATTTAAAAAATTTAATAAAAAATCCCAAGCATAATAAATAGCTTCATACTTAAAATAACCACCAAAACTAAAATTACCTAACATTTCAAAAAATGTATGATGTCTTTTTGTATATCCAATACTCTCAAAATCATTATGCTTTCCACTGACACGCATACAACGTTGAATGCTGGCAACATTATGAACAATAGGATCTTCCAAACCAAGAAAAATATTTTTAAATTGAACCATACCAGAATTAACAAATAACAACGTAGAATCATCAGAAGGAATAAGAGAAGTCGAATCAACAATATGATGATTATTTTTATAAAAATAATCAATAAAAATTTTCTTTATTTCTAATCTTCTCATTATTAATAATGAAACTAAAAAATATAAAAAACTACAAAAACAATAACTATCAAATTATATTAACTTTAAAATCAAGTATAATTACAAATTATCTTAATTAATAAAACATTTATATATTATTAACATTAACTATATATTTTAAAACCATAAAACTACCTACTTTATTTTTAAAGTACATAATAAATAATTTTATATTTTATAAATATATTAAAATATATAAATAAAAAAACATTCAACTAAATTTAAAATTTTATTAAAGAAAATTAATCTATACTAGAAATCACAATTTTATATTTTACATAAAAATATTATTTTTACAATCCCGATTAATCTAACTAGAATTTATATATTAAAATATAAAAACTATTTAATGCGATTTTTAATCCTATTCCTACGTATTTCTTTTGGACTAACTAAAAGAAATTCGTAAATTTCAATACGATCCCCATTATTTAATAATGTTTCTAAAGAAACTTTTTCTGAAAAAATTCCTATAACTTTTCCAACAATATCAGGACATAAAGAAATTATATTTGTTTTATACAAAGCATCTTTAACTGTAGAATGAAATGGCAAAAACAATTTAAAATGAAACCATATAAAATCATAATTAACATAAACTAATTCAATATTTAACATACAAATCCTTAGCTCTTTTATAAAAAGCATCAACAATCTTATTAGAAATTTTATATAAAACAAACTGAATAGGAAAATATTTTATTTTACTCTCAACAATTTTACAATTTAGAATAAAAGATACCTCACAATTAATACTCTTTTTTTTATTAAAAAACCAAAATCCTCTTAAGTAACTAAACGGACCACTAATTAAACTAATTACTATCATTTTATTTAAAAATAAATAATTATATGTAGTAAATGATCTTTGTTGTCCTAATACAGAAATAACTAATGTAGCTTTTAATTCATTATTATTTTGATAATGTACTAAACTTTTAGAACAATATGGTAAAAATTCATTGTATTTTTCAACATCATTAACTAACATAAACATTTGTTCACAACTAAATGGAACGATACGAGTTTTTTTTATACGAAACATCATAAATCCTCTCTTTTTAAGCTTTAAAAATTTAACAAAACATTTTAAAAATCTCTTAATTTTTATATGTTTTTATAAAAATATTATTTTTATAAAAAATTAATATTTTCTTAACCAATCTTCTAAAAAAATACAAGCAGAAAAACTATCAATAGAAGAAGATATAATTTTACGATAACCTCCAATTTTAAATAATTTATCACGCGCCTCAACAGTAGATAAACGTTCATCTATAAAATAAACTGATTTCAAAAATCTGTTTTTCAGTTGATTAGCAAAAATACGAGTAGCAACCGTAATAGGTTGTTCTTTATTATTAGTACAAATTGGTAAGCCTAATATTAAAGCATTTGGATTCCAAATTCCAATAATTTTTTCAATGGAACTCCAATCTGGCATCCCATTAATAGATTGTAATGCAGGTAAAGGATTTGCACTAAATGTTACTCTTTGTCCAACTGCTAAACCTATACGTTTATACCCAAAATCAAAACCTAAAAAAATTTCATAAAATCTATTCATAAAAAATTTCATCTAAAATTTTATAAAAATATCTTTATATATTCTGATAATATTAACAATCAATTTTTTTCAAACAAAAAATTAAATAACATTCATTAGATTTTAATAATTAGAAAACTTTTACATAAAAAAATAATATGATTAATTAATAAATCTAAAAATAATACTGTTAAATAACATATAGAAAAATAAAAGTATATAGCAAAAATAAAACATTGTTTACTACACAAATTATATACAAAATATAAAAAACAACAACCTAAAAAAAATCACAGAAAAAAATACATAATACTACCCATTCCAATAATATATTGGTAATAAACTTAATATTATTAATAACATCATATAAAAAATAATATTTAATTTAGTAAATAATATTTCCATGAGTTACAGACAATATAAAAATTTCAGTATTTTGATAATCTTTACATTTATAAATTGTCAAAGACCAAAAATAAGGAAGAATCCACATAAAAATAATAAGAGCTAAAATAACCACACCTAAATCTATACAAATATAGCTATCCATCCAAGTAATATAAGAATAGATCCAAATAAACCACCTAAAACTATATTATAGGTAGTAAATCATTTTAAAAATACAGTATATAAACATCCATATCCTATCAGTCCAACAAATGACAAAATAACAATTAATTTATTAACAAAAATATATAATATTATTATACCTAAAACACCTAACAAAAAAACTGAAAAATAACAAGTACTATTAATAGTTATATAACCTTTAACAATAACTCTATTTTTTATTCAATTCATTAACAAATCAATTTTTTTATCTAAAATATTTATACTTGCAAATGAATATAAACAACATCCAAATACCTATTACAGATACCAGAATATCAAATAATTTAATCCATTTTAAAGATAATAAATACATACCGACAAATACTGTCCATAACATTAATATCACTATACGAATCTTATATAACTCCAAATAATATCTTATAACTTCAATAAAAATTTTATACTTTTAATAAACAATAATATTTTCTCCTTTGCGTTAAATATAATAAAAATATTAGTACAGAAAATAATAAAATTGCCATAAAAGTATGAATTATAGAAATCCATAATGGTAAAAAATAAATTACATTAACAACACCTAAAATACATTGAAAAATAACTATTAATACAATAGCAAAAATAATAATTTTTAATTTTTTTTCTTCAACATATCTCATAAAACTAATACATAAAACTAATAAATAAATTAACGTAAAAACTGCACCTAAACGATGCATTTCTTGTATAGCAGAACGAATTCTAATGTCAAAAATACCTCCTTGATAATTTTTATTAACCAAATGAAACATTTTAAAAATATAAGAAAAATATAACTTAGGAATCCAAATACCATTACATTTTGGAAAATCAACACAAGACATTCCAGAATAATTTGAACTAACCCATCCACCTAAAATAATTTGTACAAAAACAATTAATATACCAATCTTAATCCATATATTCCATTTAGGATAAAAATTTATATCTACTCTTGGATATAAAGATAATATTAAATAAAACAAAAATGAAAAAATTAAAATCCCTACTGTTAAATGTCCAACTACTATTACTGGAAATAATTTTAAAATAATAGTTAACTTCCCTAATTCTATTTGTAATAATAATAAAAATAATAAACTAAAAAACAACTTATAAGGAAACCTAACAAAACACGATCTAAAAAAAAATAACAAAAAATCTAAAATAATAATAAAAAATCCTAAAATACTAGCAATATATCTATGAATAATCTCTATATTTGCCTTTTTAATATCTAATACAGATAAATAATCTAACTTACTTTTTAAAAAAAACCAACTTCCATAACAAAATGGCCAATCTGGGCAACCTAAACCTGAATTACTTAAACGAGTATATGATCCCAACAAAATTACTACTACAGATAAAAATAATAAAAAAAATACTAAAATTCTTATTATTTTAATTTTTATTAAAAAATTCTTAATATCAAAAAAATTATTATTAACCAAAATAACCTCTTATATTGCATTTAATATATATGATAAATGTATCATATAAATTACTTAACAAATAAAATACTTATTTTTTTAAATAAAAAATAATAAAAATCATAGACAAAAAAAACCATTGAAAAGCATAAATATAATTCTTCAAAAAAAAACTTACATTATCAATTTTTTCTTCATAAAAACAATTATGTTTTTTTTTATAATCTAATAATAAAATAAATGGATAAACTCTTTTTTTTAAAAATTTACTTAACCATTGTAAATCTAACGATTCTACAAAAAATATCCCATGTCGTCTTTCTAAAATTTCTCCTAATAACCAATAATTTTTTATAGGATAATAAGCATACCCAATAACATTATGAAAATTATTAGAAATTGAAAAAAATTTTTGTCTCTTTTCTCTCTCTATTGTAAAATTACTATAACTAATCCAACCATTATCAACTAATATTACTCTTCTATTTAACAATAATAAAGGAACAAAAAAACGATATCCAAAATTATGGTGACAATACTGATTATCTAAATACAAAAATTTTCGTAAATATTTACCTTTAATAACAATTTTTTCTAAATTATAAGGAAAATCCATATTAATAGTCCATTTTTTTAAATAATTATCTTTATTAAATAAATAACTTTTTTTAAAACATTCTCTTTTTTCATTCGCCTTATGAAATTGAAATAACCCTAAACTAACTAATAATAAAAATATTAATAAATATATTGTATTAATAAAAATTTTAAGAAACATAAAATGACTCATATTGATAAAAAAATCAAATTAATAATTTAATAAAATTACCATTTTTAAAATTATTCGATCTATATAACCATCAAAATTAACTATAACAAATAGCATCAATAATCTTCGATTAATTTATTTATTAAAAATAAATTTATAAAATTTAATAATAATTAAATTATTAATATAAAAAATAAATATCTACTAAAAAATCTAGATATAAACATATTTAAAATCTTACAAAATTATTATATATTCTTCAACATAAATATATATTTAACATGTTAATCGGAGAGACAGGGATTCGAACCCTGGGAAAAATTATCTATTAAAACAATAATTTCTTCAACGATTTTCGAAACCGTCGCTTTAATCCACTCAGCCATCTCTCCATATATAACATTTATATAAAATTTCTTTTTTTATAAAAAAAAATCTTTTTTTTTAAAAAAATAAACAAATAACCCCAATATTAGCCCACAAAATATAGAACTTATTCCTAAAAAAGAAATGCCAGAAAAAATAATAATAAAAGTAACAAGAGATGCTTCTCTAGCGTATTGATCAACAATATTAAAAGACATATATAAACTTTTACTAATAATACTTAACAATGATAAACCAGTAATAGCTGTAATTAATTCTTTAGGAAATATACTAAGTACAGAAAACATCAAAGATCCACCAATCAATCCTATAAAAAGAAAAAAAAATCCCGCAAAAATAACTGATTTATAACGTTTAGATGGATCTTTATGTGCATCACTTCCCATACATATAGGAGCAGTAAATGTAGATAAATTAATAGAATAACAACCAAAAGGAGCTAAAAAAATTGTAATAATTCCAATCCAAATAATTAAAGATGAAATTGGAGGATTATATTTAAAAGAATTAATAATGGTAATTGCAGGAAGATTTTGAGTCATCATCATTATAAAAAATAAAGGCAAACCAATATTAATTAATGAATAAAAAGAAAATTTTGGTTTTATATAAGTTAATTTAATTAAATTAAAATATAAAGGATGAAAAATTAATAATTTTTTTAAAAAAGATATTAAAATACCAATAAATAATACTAAAAAAATAGTATATTCACTCAATATCTTCTTCCCTATTAAATAAACAAAATACATAGAAAGAACCAATAAAAATTGACTCTGCATTGCTTTAAAAAAATTTATACCAAAATGCAATAAAACTCCAGACAACATTGAATAAACAATAAACTTAGGTATACGCATAATTATATTTTTAAACCAACCTGTTATTCCGAATAAAACTGTTAAAAAACCACAAAACATAAAAATACCAATAAATTCATTTAATGAAACTCCATAATAAAGATTTGTAATTAAAAAAGCAGCACCTGGAGTTGACCATGCTGTTAAAATAGGCATTTTATAATATGTAGAAAATCCAACACAAGTTAAAAAAATTCCTACACTTAAAACAAAAATCCAAGAACTCGCTTCCTTAAAACTTAAACCAAATGCCAAAGGCAACTGAAAAACAATAGCAGAAGAACTAAAAAAACCAATCATCACAGCTGTAAAACCAGCATTTAAATTAGAAAAACTTATATATTTTCTCATAACAAATCGAATCTATAATTAAAAAACCATATTAAAAATAAAAAATAATTTTACTAATTATTTTTATAATAATTATCTAATAAATTAATTCTACATAAAAAATAATATTAATCCCTTAAATTTAATTCTAAATTGCATATTTTACTCTATATTATTTAATATCTTAATTAAAATAGACTACAATAAATCATCTTAACCAACACAAAATACAAAAAATAATAAAAAATCAATAATTTTTATCACTAAAACTATTCAATCAAAAAAATAATAAAACCTAAAAAATAAAATTTTTATATTTATAAAATTAAATTCTATAAAATAACTTATATAAATTAAAATAGCATGTTTAATACAAATAAATAAATTACAAATTAATAAATATTATTAAAATAAAACTTCTCTATACAATACTTATTATTTTATCAAATATTCTAATTTAACTACTAAAGTAAAATTATGTTAATTCTTAAAAAAACTTACAAAAATAAATCATAATTTATTAACAAAATTTATTAAATTTTATAAAAACTAAGTTTTATTAACACAATTCTATATAATAACCACTAACTAATCATTTACAACAAACAAAAATATAGGATCTTAATCTAATGAAAAAAATCAACCATATTATTATATATATAAGAAAAAAACAAAAAAAACAAAATATTAATCAAAGCTTACATAACTTAATTGAATATCTAAAAAATAATAATATAAAATATTTTTTAGATTACAAAATAACAAAAATTTTTAAATTAAAAAAAACAAATCCAAATTATAAATTAATAAAAAAATATGACCTAATTATTGTAATAGGAGGAGATGGAAGTTTATTATCTGCTGCACAAATAGCTATTCAAGCTAATATACCAATTATAGGGATTAACCAAGGAAATTTAGGATTTTTAACAGACATATCCCCAAATAATTTAAAAAAAAATTTAAATTCCATTTTCTCTGGAAATTATCAAGAAGAAATTAGATCATTACTTCATTTATCTATTTATAATGGAAAAAAAATATATTATCAAAAAGATGCACTAAACGATATTGTATTAAGTAAAGGAATAAAAACATATCTTATTGAATTCGATATTTATATTAATAAATACTTCGTTAATCACTATTGTTCAGATGGAATAATTCTAGCTACTCCAACCGGATCAACAGCCTATTCTTTATCAGCTGGAGGACCTATTGTTCATCCAAAACTTCATGCAATTATATTAACACCTATATCCTCACATAATTTAAATTCTCGACCTTTAATAATTGATCAAAAATCAAAAATAAATATAAAAATTAATAAACGCAACAAAAATACAATTCTTATTAGTTGTGACGGACAAAAATATACATTAATTAAACCTGGTCAATATATATCTATTAAAAATAGTAATAAAAAACTTAGAATACTACATCCAAATAATTATCAATATTATAAAAGTTTAAAAATTAAACTAGGATGGGGATACAAAAATAAAAATTACACTATTCATAAATAAGTCTTTACATTTTATTTAATAAAATATTTATTTATATCAATTTTAATATAGAACAAAATATATATAATATTAAAAAAAATAAGCACAAAATTTATTACATATAAATAAATTTTGTTCTACAATAAGGACAAATTACCATACCCATTTTTTTTATAGATAAATAAACTTTTGGATGAAAACTATCTTTATTTTTAATCCTATCATTAGGACAACTTAATGGTAAATCAATTTTAGATATTAGATATTCTTTTTTATTTTTAAAAAATCTTTTTTTTTTACCTAATAAAAAATCATTATTTTTATACATTTTTTATTTACCTTTAATATAAAAAATTATATTTAAATAATAAGTCTTGTATTGTCTTCATAAGAAGAGTATAAATATCACTTTTATCGCAATAAAAAAAATAACTATTTTTACTCCAATGCCTCAACCAAGTTAACTGTTTCTTTGCTAATCGACAAGTAAATCTGATTCCTTTATTACACATACTTTTATAACTATAATATCCCAATAAATATTCAATTACTTGTCTGTAACCTATAAGCTTCATAACAGGAGATGATAAAGATAACTTCCATTTTACAATTAATTCATTTACTTCTCCAACTAAATTTTTAGATAACATTTTTAAAAAACGTACAGAAATTCTTTTATACAACCAAAACCGATTCTCTGGATATAAAATTAAATTTATAAAATTATATTTAACATCACTTTTTTTTAAAAAAAAATAAGATAAAGGTTTTCCAGTAAAATAATATACTTCAAGACCTCTCTGAATACGTTTTTTATCATTAGAACAAATTTTAGAAGCAAATAAAGGATCAATATTTTTTAATTTTTCATATAAATAATTCCATCCATATTTTTTTGCTTTACACAAAACATATATTCGTACTGAATCACTACAATCTGGTGAATAACATAATCCATTTTGCAAAACATTAAAATACATCATAGCACCACCTACTAATAAAGGAATTTTATTTTTTCCTAAAATATTCTCTATACACAACAATACATCATTATAAAATTTTGCAACTGAATAATATTCATAAGGATTTAAAATATTAACTAAATAATGAGGATACTTAGATAACAGTCTATTACTTGGTTTATTTGTTCCAATATTTATTTCTTTATAAACCATACCAGAATCAACACTAATAATTTCAAAAGGAAATTTTCTATATAAAGAAATAGCAAGAAAAGTCTTTCCAGAAGCAGTAGGACCCATTAAACAAAAAACTGTAGGTAATTTCATTTTTTCAAAAAAATTTTTAATAACACTATTAATTAATTTTAATTAAAATAAAATTTCGCATTTCAATTACTTTTTACCAAAATAAAAATACTAAAAAATCTTAAAAATTATATATTCATTAAATTTTATTAACAAAATCATAACCCATTTTATACAACATTGCTATTTTACTATTAAATGGAATATTTTCTTCAAAAAAACATCTTAAACCAGAAAAAATCGCATAAGCAATTTTCATTCGATAAAAAGAAATTTTTAAAAACTTTTCTTCCTTTGGATTGGATATAAATCCTATTTCTATTAATATAGACGGTATATCCAAAGATTTTAATATCATAAATCTAGCTTGTTCTACCATAGGATTATGTAAATTTATTACATTATTCAGATAATATAATATTCTCTTAGCTATACTGAAACTAATCCACGTTGTATTAATTTCATAAAAATCAGAATAGATTGACATTGGCATAACATTGTTACTATTAATTTTTAAAGATTTATATTTTTTATATCTAAATAACATTTTATTAATCGATAAATATTTAAGATATTTTCTATCTTTTCTGATATTTAATAAAGTAAAAACTAAAGCACCATTAGATCTTTTATTTACACAAGAATTTACATGAATAGAAATTAATAAATCAGCATTATATCTTTTAGCAATTAACAATCTATCTTTTAATGAAATATAAGAATCTTTTTTTCTCGTTAAAAATGCACGCATACCAACTTGATTATCTATCAATTCTTTAAGATATTTTGCTATTATTAATGTAATATCTTTTTCTTTACTAGAATCTAATCCAGAAGCTCCAGGATCTTTCCCTCCATGTCCAGGATCTAGTACTATTACTAAATTACGATATAAATTTCTAATATTAAAATATTTTATAAAAAAATCTGAAATATAATAAATAATTTCTTTTTTTTTAAAAAAAAAGTTTTTATTCACTAAATAAATAAAAACTTTTTGATTTAAATAAAAAAAATCTGAAACAAACTTAACCTTAACAGAAACCATTTTATTAATAATAAAAACTAAACGTAGTGTATTATTATTAATTGCAAATATATTCATATTTGTAATTAATGAACTCTTAACAAAAATTTTTTTTAAATCAAATACTAATGGTATGATACTTTTTAAATCAATCACAACTTTATTCAATTTATTTAAAATAAACACATTACAAATTACTAATGAACTACATTTTAATAATATAAATGTTTTACATTTTTTTTTTTTAAGATTAATAGATATTAATTGATCAATATTTTCAATAAAACAAAAAATAAATAATAAAAAAATAAAATTTATAATATATAATATAAAAAATAAAACTTTTTTAAAATAAATAAACAATTTTTTCTTATTAAACATAAATACTAATAATTTATGTTATAAATAAAAACCTAATTTAGACATTATAATTTTCCCTTTTTTACTTAAACACTGTAAAGACAATAATCTACCCCATTCATATAATGATAAAAAAAAATTAAGATCAACATATTTTTTGATAAATGGATAAATAATTTCAGGCCACTCAATACAACAAATAGCATTTTGTAATAAATAATCCATAATTTCAATATTGTCTAACTCACAAATATTATTTATACGATAAAAATCAAAATGATAAATATTTATGTTTTTAATAAAATCTTGATAACTTTCAACAATAGAAAATGTCGGACTTATAACTTTATCTCGAATTCCCATATTATTCAATAAAATCCGAATAAAAGTTGTTTTCCCTACACCTATATTACCACTAAAGGTTAAAATTAAAGGAGGATTTAATTCTTTAACCAATTGTCTAGCAATATTTCGGAAACATCTTTTACTTAAAATTTTAAAACAATACTTTTTTTTCATAATTTAATTTTTATATTATACATAATAATAAACAATATTTATTATGATATTTTTATCATCAATAAAAAATATTATTTACAACTTTCACTTATAGATAAAAAATATTTAATAAAATTATAGTATTTGTTATTTGTAATTCATAATCAAGTAAATTATCTGTTAAATAAATTAATATTTTTTTGTAACCAAAACATTAAATCACTAGCTAATAAACCACGTTCACCATTTATAAACGCAGCTTGAGAACCAGATATTCCATGAATCCATACCCCTAATATAACAGAATCTCTAATAGATAAACCCTGAGATAATAACCCACCTAACACTCCACTTAAAACATCACCCATTCCACTACTAGCCATTCCAGGATTTCCTTCACAACAAAGATAGGGAATATCTTCTTTATCAGTATAAATTAATGTATCATATCCTTTAAGGATAATAGCACCACCATATTTATCCTTTATTCTTTTTAATGCTTTATATCGATCCGATTGAATTTCCTTAACTGTACAAGATAATAAAGATGCAGCCTCCCCAACATGAGGAGTTAAAATCCAATTATTTTTATAACAATTCTTAAATTTTGATAAAACTTGCAAAGCAGAAGCATCTACAACAGTAGCTATATTAGATAATAGTACTTTGCTAAATAAAAATCTTGTCCATGTATCTTCTGTCAATCCAGGTCCAATTACGCAAACTGTTGATTTTTTCATTAATTTAATAAACTGTAATATATCTTTAAAACTATAAACCATAACTTCAGGTAAGTTAAAAGAAAATTGATTTACATATTCACTTCTAGTAAATACAATTACTGAACCAGCACCAACTCTTAATGCAGCTTTAGCAGATAAATACACAGATCCTGGCATTCCATAATTACCACCAATAATTAAAACACGTCCAAACAAACCTTTATGAGAATTTTTTTTTCTTTTTAAAAAAATTATATCTTTATATAAATAATTATTTAATAAATAAACCGTAGGTTTTACATCTGAATAAATATAATTAGATTGAAATGAAATACAAATTATTTTTCCACAATAATCAGGACCATCTAAAATTAATAAACCTAATTTGATTGCTAAAAATGTTATAGTTAAAGTAGACTTTATTGCTCCACATTGAAAAATACAACCAGTATCTACATCTATTCCAGATGGAATATCCAATGATATAACAGGCAATAAACTATTATTAATCTTATTAATAATATTACTCATTTTTTTTATATTTATACTAAAATCTTTATCACTATTATCTATTCCAATTAAAGCATCAATAATTAAATCTATATTACTATCTATGCAATCATCTATTGTTTTGTAAATAAAATTAATTCTAAATTTATTCAACATTAATTTTTGAATTAATAAAGATATTGGTTTAAATAAATTACACTGATAAATTACAACAGAATAACCACTCTCATACGCAAATTTTGCTAACATATAACCATATGTAGCATTAAAACTACTCCCACAAAATATAGCAACTTTCTTAATAAAAGGATACCTATGATTAATATTCAACAAAATATTTTTTGCAATCTTTTCAATTAAATCACTATTAGTTAAATTAAATATTTTTAGTATATTTTTTTTGTATAAAAAAAAATCTTTTTTTCTATATACAGAAAAATATTTCATAATTTTAATAAAAATTAAAATAATAATATCTAATTATTAACATGTAAAAAGCAAAACAGTATTACACATTAACGCTTAGAATATTGAGTTGATTTTCTAGCTTTATGCATTCCAAATTTTTTTCTCTCAACTGTTCTTGAATCACGAGTTAATAAACCGTTAGATCGTAATTTTTTCCTATAAAATTGAATAGAATATTCTTTACTTAAATGATCATCATCTAATAAAGCACTATTAAAAAATTTTCTTTCATCATAATTTACTAAAGCACGTGCTATACCTAAACGAATAGCACCAGCTTGTCCAGAAATACCTCCACCATAAACTTTAATATTTACATCAAATTTATTTATAGAACCTATAACTACTAATGGTTGACAAATTAATACACAAGCTACATCCCCAAAATAATTTTCTAAAGAACGATTATTCACCTTAATTTTACCACTACCAATTGATAAAAATACTCTAGCAACTGAACTCTTTCTTCGACCAGTCCCATAAAAACAAATATTATTAACATTCATATCTATTGATTTCCTTAAATATCTATATATTTAGGATTTTGAGCCTGATGAGGATGTTTTAATCCTAAATAAATTTTTAATTTTTTAATTATAGACCTTCCCAAAGAATTTTTAGGTAACATTCCTTTTACAGCTAATCTAATAATATGTTCAGGATTCTTCTTTTTTAATTGAAAAAAATAAATACTTTTCAACCCTCCAGGATACCCTGAGTGTCTATAATATTTTTTCTCTTTAAATTTTTTTCCAGTTACTAATATTTTTTCTGCATTTACTATGATTACATAATCTCCATTATCTAAATGCGGAGAATATTCCGATTTATTTTTACCCATCAAAATAATAACTACTCTACTTAAAAAACGACCTAAAATTTTATTAGAAGCATCAATAATATACCAATTACGTTTAATTTGTTTTTTTTTCAAACTAAATGTTTTCATATTAAACTCCATAAACACTTTTAAATAAAATTTTTATTAAATACAAATAATATATTTTTTATTTAAAAAAAATCTCTTACATATTTAAAATAATAAAAATTAAATTTTTATTATTTTAAATATATCTTAATACAATTGAGTATTCTTTTTCCAAAAATTTAACAATAAAATCTATTGTATCATTTATTTCACTATCCGTCATTGTTCTATCAAACCTTTGGAAAACAAAAGAAATAGTAATACTCTTCTTATTACTAGGTATTAACTTTCCAACATAAATATCACAAACACCAAAAAATACTACATTTCTAAATTTCACTAATTTACTAAGTATATTTTCTATATTGTGAATATCCATATTTTTATCTACTAAAAAAGATAAATCTCTAGAAATTTTAGGAAATTTTGAAAATTCTTTATATTTCTTTGGTTCAAATGTAAAAATTTTTTTAATTTTTTCCAAAAATAACTCAAATAAAATAATTCCATCAGGTAAAGAAAACATATTCGCAACATATGGATTTAATTTACCACACCATCCAATACAATCTGAATTAAAAACAATTTTTACTGACTGACATGGATGTAAAGCTTGATTTGCAAAAGAAACAAAATAAACATTTTTTATATTTAAAATAGAAAAAATCAATTCTAAATCTCCTTTTATATCATAAAAATCAAAGTTTTCTTCTGAATACTTATTCCAAGACAAATTGCTATTTCTTTTTCCTAATAATAAACCAGAAATACAAAATTTTTCTTTTAAACATCCATTGTTATTAGAAAATACTATGCCAGTTTCAAATAATTTTATCGATTCTTCTTTACGAAGAATATTATTTTTCACAGAAATAATTAAACCAGGCCATAAACTTATTCTCATATGTGAAGATTTTTCAGACATAGGATTAACTAATGATAAAATTTTTTTATTGTCAAATAAAACATTTTGCAAAATAGGATCTACAAAACTATAATTTATCACCTCACTATACCCTCTATTTACTAATAATAAAGAACATTTTTTAGATAAAAGATCAATAGGATCTATTGAACTAATTTTTAATAAAGAAACTATCTTTTTTCCAATAATTTTATTATATCCATAATATCTAACAATTTCTTCAATTAAATCTATTTCTAATTCAATATCAAAACGATATATAGGAACAGTTATAATCCAACATATATCACTCTTTTTTAAAAGTACCATATTTAATAATCGCAATATATTAGTCACTTTATTTTCAGATAAATAAAAACCTATCAATTTTTTAAAATTATTAAAATTAAAAAAAATTTTTTTTCTAGATGGAAAAAATTTTTCATTAGCAACTTTAAATACTGAAGAAAGACTCCCTCCAAGAATTTTTTTTAAAAGATCTGATACACGTTCTAAAGATAAAGATAATAAACTATAATCTATACCACGAGAAAATCTTTGAGAATATTCAGTATATATACTATATTTTTTAGAAGTTGATAAAATCAAATTCGGATCTAAAAAAAAATTACTAAAAAATAAATTTTTTACATTTTTATTAAAACAAACAGAACTATTATGTATCAATCCAGGCAATGCTAAAATTTTATTATTACTACACATAACTAAAGTTTTATCATCTAATATTATCTTCTTTCCATCAAAAGATTCAAACTGCTCTCCAAGATAGGATAATCTAATAACAATACTATTTTCATGTATCAGATCTAAATCAAAATAAAAAATAGGAATTCCAATTTCCAATACAACATAATTAATAATATCTACTACTGGAGAAACAATTTTAATATCAGATCTATTTAAACGTTCTTTTATCCAATCAGGCGTATAAGAATAACAATTAATATCTCGTATAATTCTTCCATTGTAAATTGGACAATATTTAAAATCATTTATATAAATATTTAATTTTTCATTAATATCTTTTTTCACAAATAAATTACTAAAAAAATTTTTTATAGGAGTTCCCATAAAAGAAGATATTTCTCTAGCTATACCTAATACACTAAAACAGTCAGTACGATTAAAATTTAAAGTAATATCTAAAACATTATCTTTTAACAATAAATATTTACATAAATCTGCACCAATAGGTGCAGTCTCATTTAGAATTAAAAGTTCATCAATATCATAACTTTTAGTATAAAAATTTAAATTATTATATGTACATAAAACTCCTTGAGAAATTTCTCCAAATATTAAATCTTCTTTCATAATAAATTTATTTAATAATTTTGAACCAACTAAAGCACAAGCAACTTTACTACCTATATAAATTTTTTCAGAAATTTTACAAACAACTTGTATAATATTAAAATTTTTATCTATTTGTAACTTACATATAATTAATCCATTTTTTTTTGGATGACGTATTATATCAATAACTTTTACGATTTTAACATCAGAAACACCACTAGACACTGGAAAAACTGATTTAACTTCTAATCCTATATTAGTTAAAATATCTACTAATTTATTAGTATCAATAGAAAAATCAATCCATTCACGCAACCAAAATTCACTTACTCTCATTATACTTATATAAAAAAATTAATATACATTCACAAATATAACTAATAAAACTAACTATAAAATAGAATTATTTATACAAATTGTCTTAAAAAAGATAAATCATTTTCAAACATTATCCTTATATCATCAATCCCAAAATATAACATTGCCAATCTATCCAATCCTATCCCAAATGCTAATCCTTGATAATCTTTAAATGCACTATTTATATTATTTAATATATTTGGATGTACCAAACCACATCCAAGAACCTCTATCCATCCTATAAATTTACATAACTTACATCCAGCACCTGAACAATTTATACACCTAATATCCATTTCAGCAGATGGTTCAGTAAATGGAAAATAAGATGATCTAAATCTAAGTACTATTTTTTTTTTGAAAAAATAATTAAAAAAATCTTCTAATAACCATTTTAAATTAGATAAATTAATAGATTTGTCTATCCATAAACCTTCCACCTGATGAAACATTGGAGTATGAGTTCGATCAAAATCTTTTCTATAAACTTTACCTAAAGATATTAATCTTAATGGAGGTAAACAATTCTCAATCATTCTAATCTGTATAGTAGTTGTATGGGTTCTTAATAACTTATCACTATTATTAATATAAAAAGTATCTTGTTCAGTACAAGCTGGATGATGATTTGAAATATTTAACGCCTCAAAATTATAAAATTTTGTTTCTATTTCAGGACCATTTATAAAATCAAATCCAAAATAACTAAAATAATCATAAACCATATGCTTTACTTGAGTAATTGGATGAAAAGATCCACAATGATTATTACGTCCAGATAAAGATATATCTAAATATTCAGTTGATAATTTTTCTAATAATTCTTTCTTTTTTAAAAAATTTTTTTTCTTTAAAAATAAAATTTCAATTTCATTTTTTATTTTATTAATTTTATTTCCTATAATAGGACGTTGATCAATAGATAAATTTAATAAATTTTTAATAATTTTTTTTAAACATCCATTTTTTCCTAAATATTTTATACGAATTTTTTCCAATAAAGAAAGATTATCAACTCTATCAATAGCAATTTGAATTTCTTTCTTTAAAATATCAATATCTTTTTCCTTCATAACAAACAATTATTTTTTTTAAAATAAAAAATTATTTTTTTATAAAAAAAGTACTTAACTTTAAAAATGTAATATTAATTAAAAATTAATTTAATTTAATATTATTAAATTAAATTAATTTTTTTTAATAATTCTGAAAAAATAGAATGATCATAAATAGCCATATTTGATAATATTTTTCTATTTAATGAAATACCCATTTTTTTTAATTTATATATAAACTTACTATAAGACAGTCCATATTGTCTAACCTTAGCATTAATTCGTATAATCCATAAAGATCTAAACTGTCTCTTTTTTTGTTTTCGATCTCGATAGGAATATTGATTCGCCCTAATCACAGCTTGTTTGGCTACACGAAAAACACGACTTCTAGCGCCATAATACCCTTTTGCTTTTTTTAAAATTTTCTTATGACGACTCCTCGATATTATACCTCTTTTAACTCTAGGCACTTTAACCTCCAGACTTATATAAACATTTTAATATCGAATATGTATTACATTTTTTTAAAAACTTATCAGATACACGCAAAGAACGTTTCCTTTTAGATGATTTCTTAGTAAGAATATGATTTCTATTAGCATGTCGATACTTAATTAAACCATTACCTAAAACCTTAAAACGTTTTTTAATACCACGATGTGATTTTAATTTTATCATTTGTATAATTCCTATATTTACTAAACATGAATAACATATTTTTAACTCTATTTTTTCGGACCTAAAATTATTAATAATTGACGTCCTTCACGTTTAGTTTTTTGTTCTACAACACCATACTCCATAGAGTCTTTCTGTAAACGATCCAATAAAGATATACCAATATCTTGATGTGATAATTCCCTTCCTCTAAATTTCAAAGTTATTTTTACTTTGTCTCCATCTTTTAAAAACCTAATTATATTACGTAATTTAATTAAATAATCTCTCTCATCCGTTGTTGGTCTAAATTTAATTTCTTTTAAATTTACTTTTTTTTGCTTTTTTTTAGATTCAGAATATTTTTTATTTAAATTAAATATAAACTTCCCATAATTCATTATTTTACATACAGGAGGATTTGCTTTTGAAGAAATTTCTACTAAATCATAATTTAACTCACTTGCCATTTTTAATGCATTATCTAAAGAAACAATACCAACTTGATTACCATTTATATCAATTAAACGAATTTCTTCAGCAAAAATTTGTTCATTAACTTTAACATTACAATTTTTCAAAATACTAAAATATTTATTATTCTTAATAATAATTAATATCTCCTAAACTTTTTGCTTTAGCTTTTAAAGCTATAGCATGTTTCAAAAAATTACACATTGAATCGATATTCATTAAACCTAAATTAATCCCTTCTCTGGTACGCATGGAAACCATGTTATTTTTTTTCTCTTTATTTCCTACTATTATTAAACAAGGTACTTTTTCTATAGTATACTTATAAATTTTTAAATTAATTCTTTCACTCTCCAAATTATATGCTACTCTAATACCTTCTTTTTGTAAAATTTTAGTAATTTTTATTGCATAATCATTCTGTTTATCACTAATAGGTAATATCATTACTTGTACTGGTGATAACCAAAATGGAAAAGAACCAGAATAATGTTCTATTAAAATACCTAAAAAACGTTCTAAAGAACCTAAAATAGCTCTATGTATCATAACAGGAATTTTATATTCATTATTTTTTGATATATATGTTGCTCCTAAATTTTGAGGCATAAAAAAATCTATCTGAACAGTTCCACACTGCCAAATTCTACCAAAACTATCCAATAAAGAACATTCTATTTTTGGACCATAAAAAGATCCTTTATTATTAATATTATTCCATTTAATATTTTTATAAATCAAAGAATCTTTTAAAGAATTTTCAGCAATATCCCATATAAAATCACTACCAATTCTTTTTTCAGGTCTAAATGCCAAATCATATTGAACATTATTAAAACCAAAATCTATATAAACTGATTCAATAACATTAATTATATCTACAATTTCATTTCGAAGTTGTTTTTCTGTACAAAATATATGAGCATCATCTTGAATCATATTTCTTAATCTCATTAAACCATGCAATGAACCAGATGGTTCATTTCTATGACAATTTCCAAATTCAGAAAATTTAATTGGTAATTCTTTATAACTATGAATTTTTTGATTATAAACTTGAACATGACACGGACAGCTCATAGGTTTTATAGCATAACTTCTTTTATTCGTATTTATAAAAAACATCTCTTTATTAAAATTTCTATAATGACCAGATAACTTCCATAATTTTTTATCTATCAATTGAGGAGTTTTAATTTCCTGATATTTATTTTTACTTAACAAATCTCTCAAATACCTTTTTATAAGGTTTAAAATTAATAAACCTTTTTCATGCCAAAAAACCATACCAGGAGCAATATCCTGAAAATGAAATAAATCTAACTGAATTCCTAATCTTCTATGATCTTTAGATTTTAAATTTTCTATATTTTTAAAATATAAATCTAAATCATTTTTATTTTTAAAAACAACACCATATATACGCTGTAACATTTCATTTTTAGAATTCCCTTTCCAATAAACACCTGAAACTTTTATTAATTTAAAAAATTTTAAATACCCAGTAAAAGGTACTTGAGGCCCCCTACATAAATCTATAAAATCTCCTTGTTTATAAAGAGAAAATATAGAACTTTTTGAAATTTCTTTTATAATTTTTACTTTGTATATTTCTTTTTTTGCTTTAAAAAAAGAAATAACTTGAGAATAATTATACTCACATCGTTCAATAGAATAATTTTTTTTAACAAATTCATACATTTTTTCTTCTATATGATATAAGTCATTTAAATTAAATGAACGTTTATAGTAAAAATCATAATAGAATTCTTCTTTTGCAGATGAACCACTTACTAATAAAACTTCAGGAAATAAAAATTTAACAACATTTGCTAAAAGATGCATAATAGAATGTCGTATTACAAATATCGCATTTCTATCATCTTCAGTAATAATTGATAAAAAACTATCTTTCTTTATAAGAAAACTAATATCAACAAACCTATTATCTATACTACCGGCCAATATTTTTTTTTTTGAAAAAAAATCAACAGTTTTAGCTGCATCCAAAACTGTGACAGGAGAATCAAAATATATACTTCTATCATTAGAAAATGTAATATTTGGCATAATTTAATATATTAAAAAAATTTTATTTTCTATTAATAAAATTTTAATGAAAACTTACTTGTTTTTTTATATAACATAAAATATATAAAAAATATATAATAATTAGGCACGAGTGGAATCGAACCACCAACCACCACCATGTCAAGATGATACTCTACCATTGAGCTACGCGCCTTCTTTTTAAAAAAATTCTTTTTATAAATAAATCTTACTTAACAAAAAAAACCTGGTAATCACCTACTTTAACATGAAGAAACTTCATACTATCATCGGCGCATATTCGTTTCACTTCTGAGTTCGAAATGGGATCAGGTGGTTCCAAATCGCTATAATTACCAGGAAAGCTTTTAATAAACTTAAAAACAATCAAAATTTTTTAAACAAGAAAAAACATCGAAAAATTAATAATAAGATTTTACATTATATGATCAAGACAATCAGCCTATTAGTACGAGTTAGCTACACTCATTACTGAGCTTACACACCTCGCCTATCAACGTTGTAGTCTTCAACGGGCTTCAAGGGAAAACTCATCTTGAGGCAGGCTTCCCACTTAGATGCTTTCAGCGGTTATCCTTTCCAAACATAGCTACCCGGCTATGCAACTGGCGTTACAACCGGAACACCATAGGTTTGTCCACTCCGATCCTCTCGTACTAGGAGCAGCTCCTCTCAATTTTCCTACGCCCACGGCAGATAGGGACCGAACTGTCTCACGACGTTCTAAACCCAGCTCGCGTACCACTTTAAATGGCGAACAGCCATACCCTTGGGACCTGCTTCAGCCCCAGGATGTGATGAGCCGACATCGAGGTGCCAAACACCGCCGTCGATATGAACTCTTGGGCGGTATTAGCCTGTTATCCCCGGAGTACCTTTTATTCGTTGAGCGATGGCCCTTCCATACAGAACCACCGGATCACTAAGACCTACTTTCGTACCTGCTTGACCTGTCAGTCTCGCAGTTAAGCACCCTTTTGCCTTTGCGCTCTTAGTACGATGTCCGACCGTACCGAGGGTACCTTTGCGCTCCTCCGTTACTCTTTAGGAGGAGACCGCCCCAGTCAAACTACCCACCATACATTGTCCTTAAGCTTGATCAAAGCTTGAAGTTAGAATTCCAATAATAACAGGGTGGTATTTCAAGGTCGGTTCCATATAAACTGGCGTCCATACTTCATAACCTCCCACCTATCCTACACAATCATTATCAAAATTCAATATAAAGCTATAGTAAAGGTTCACGGGGTCTTTCCGTCTAGCCGCGGGTATACTGCATCTTCACAGCAATTTCAATTTCACTGATTCTTGGGTGGAGACAGTGTGGCCATCGTTACGCCATTCGTGCAGGTCGGAACTTACCCGACAAGGAATTTCGCTACCTTAGGACCGTTATAGTTACGGCCGCCGTTTACCGAGGCTTCAATCTATTGCTTCAAAATCATAAATTGATTTTTAACAATATCAGTTAACCTTCCGGCACCGGGCAGGCGTCACACCCTATACTTCTTCTTACGAATTTGCAGAGTGCTGTGTTTTTAATAAACAGTCGCAGCCACCTATTCTCTGCGGCCAAATTAAGCTCAATTATAATTGATATTATAATCCCACTAAAAATGGCATACCTTCTCCCGAAGTTACGGTATTATTTTGCCTAGTTCCTTCACCCAAGTTCTATCAAGCGCCTTAGTATTCTCTACCCATCTACCTGTGTCGGTTTGCGGTACGTATTTTTATAAGTTAAGGTTAGTAGATTTTCTTGGAAAATGGCTTCAACAACTTCTTCACACCTATGCGGTCAAATCCTTCAGCACCTTAACGTATATACTTTTGTATATATGGAACGGGATTTTCCTCGTTCCTCGTCTATATGCCTCTACCAGAAATCCAATAACCGGCTTGCCTAGCCTTTTTCGTCCCTACAAATCACCACTTATAAAAAGTTCAGGAATATTAACCTAATGTCCATCGGCTACGTCTTTCGACCTTACCTTAGGATATCGACTAACCCTGCCCCGATTAACGTAGGGCAGGAAACCTTAGACTTTCGGCGAGGAGGTTTTTCACCCCCTTTATCGTTACTCATGTCAGCATTCGCTCTTCTGATACCTCCAGTTTACTTCACAATAAACCTTCTACGGCCTACAGAATGCTCCCCTACCTACTCATATAGGATCTTTTTATACATAAAAAAATATATAAAAAACATATATAAGTATCGTAGCTTCGGTGAATAATTTAGCCCCGTTAAATCTTCCGTGCAAGATGACTCAACCAGTGAGCTATTACGCTTTCTTTAAAGGATGGCTGCTTCTAAGCCAACCTCCTGGATATCTATGCCTTCTCACTTCGTTTTATCACTTAATTATTACTTAGGGACCTTAGCTGACGATCTGGGTTGTTTCCCTTTCCACAACGGACGTTATCACCCGATGTGTGTTTCCCATGATACAATTAATCCGTATTCGTAGTTTGCATCGGTTTAGTAGATCATTTAAGACCCCCTAGCCGAAACAGTGCTCTACCCCAGATAATTAATCTCACAAGACGCTACCTAAATAGCTTTCGGGGAGAACCAGCTATCTCCGAGCTTGTTTAGCCTTTCACTCCTAGCCACACCTCATCCGATAATTTTTCAACATTACCCGGTTCGGACCTCCAATTAGTGTTAACTAATCTTCATCCTGGACATGGCTAGATCGCCCGGTTTCGGGTCTATTTCTAGCGACTATACAAATAAAAAAATACAAACGCCCTATTAAGACTCGATTTCTCTACGGCTCCCTTCTAACAAAGTTAACCTCGCCACTAAAAATAACTCGCTGACCCATTATACAAAAGGTACGCAGTCACTAATAAAAACATACCTATAAATAAATTATAAATATATCATTTTAGCTCCCACTGCTTGTACGCAAACAGTTTCAGTTTCTATTTCACTCCCCTCTCCGGGGTTCTTTTCACCTTTCCCTCACGGTACTTGTTCACTATCGGTCAGTAAGTAGTATTTAGCCTTAGATGATGGTCCACCTATCTTCAACCAAGATTTCTCGTGTCCCGGTCTACTTATTAATGTACTTAGTCTCCGTATAAATACTATATACAGGACTTTCACCTTCTACGGTTAACTTTTCCAAGTTATTCTATAACTCATTAAATACGTAACTTACATTGGCTTCTTCCTTTTCGCTCGCCACTACTTAGGAAATCTCAATTTTGATTTCTTTTCCTCTAGATACTAAGATGTTTCAATTCTCTAGGTTCGCTTTTAAACTCTATTTTATTCAAGTTTAAATAACCAATAAATTGGTTAGGTTTCCCCATTCGGATACCTTTGGTTCTTTCGCCTGCTTTCAGCTTACCAAAGATTTTCGCAGAATGCCACGTCCTTCATCGCCTCTTACTGCCTAGGCATCCACTATTTGCGCTTATTTTTCTTGATCATATAAAATAAAATCTCTATTAAAAATTTTATTACCTGATTTTGCTTGTGTATACCTAAATGCATTTTCTAAATTGTTAAATAGCAAAACATATAAAAAATCTAGTGGAGTCGGGGAGAATTGAACTCCCGACCATCTGCGTGCAAAACAGAAGCTCTACCAACTGAGCTACGACCCCAAAAAAATAAAAACTTATAAAAAATATAAAACAAACCAATCAGACACGATAATCCAATTATGATATTTCATTCCATATACTTCGTAAGGAGGTGATCCAGCCGCAGGTTCCCCTACGGCTACCTTGTTACGACTTCACCCCAGTTATGAACCACACCGTGGTCAACGTCCTCCTAAAAAATTTTAGGTTAAACTATTGACTTCTGGTGCAACCCACTTCCATGGTGTGACGGGCGGTGTGTACAAGGCCCGGGAACGTATTCACCGCGACATGCTGATTCGCGATTACTAGCGATTCCGACTTCATGAAGTCGAGTTGCAGACTTCAATCCGGACTACGACTCGCTTTTTAGGATTGGCTCCAGGTCTCCCTTTAGCTACCCTCTGTACGAGCCATTGTAGCACGTGTGTAGCCCTACCCATAAGGGCCATGATGACTTGACCTCATCCCCCCCTTCCTCCGATTTTTCATCGGCAGTCTTCTTAGAGTCCCCGACTTTATCGATGGCAACTAAGAACAAGGGTTACGCTCGTTACGGGACTTAACCCAATATCTCACAACACGAGCTGACGACAGCCATGCAGCACCTGTATCAGCGTTCCTCCCGGCACTTTAACATCTCTGTTAAATTCGCTGTATGTCAAGGGTAGGTAAGGTTCCTCGCGTTGCATCGAATTAAACCACATGCTCCACCGCTTGTGCGGGCCCCCGTCAATTCCTTTGAGTTTTAATCTTGCGACCGTACTCCCCAGGCGGTCAACTTAACGCGTTAGCTTCGCTACTTATCATTAAATAATGACCAACAGCTAGTTGACAACGTTTACAGCATGGACTACCAGGGTATCTAATCCTGTTTGCTCCCCATGCTTTCGTGCCTCAGTGTCAGTTTTGGGCCAGGTAGTCGCCTTCGCCACTGATGTTCCTTCCGATATCTACGCATTTCACTGCTACACCGGAAATTCCACTACCCTATCCCATACTCTAGTTTGGTAGTTTTATCTGCACTTCCTAAGTTAAGCTTAGGTCTTTCACAAATAACTTACCATACAACCTACGCACCCTTTACGCCCAGTAATTCCGATTAACGCTTGCACCCTCCGTATTACCGCGGCTGCTGGCACGGAGTTTGCCGGTGCTTATTCTGTAAGTAACGTCCAATATAAAATGTATTAAATTTTATATTCATCTTCCTTACCAAAAGTGCTTTACAACCCTCAGGCCTTCTTCACACACGCGGCATTGCTGGATCAGGGTTGCCCCCATTGTCCAATATTCCCCACTGCTGCCTCCCGTAGGAGTCTGGGCCGTGTCTCAGTCCCAGTGTGGCTGACCGTCCTCTCAGACCAGCTACTGATCGTTGCCTTGGTAAGCCATTACCTTACCAACTAGCTAATCAGACGCAGGCTGCCCTTAAAGCGTTAGGCCTTTATTATCGGTCCCCAACTTTTCTCCATAGAGAATATTCAGTATTAGCCTAAGTTTCCCTAGGTTATCCTAAACTTTAAGATACATTCCTACGTTATACTCACCCGTTCGCTACTCGCCATCAATTTAAGATTTAACTCTTAAACCATGCTGCCGTTCAACTTGCATGTGTTATGCATGCCGCCAGCGTTCAATCTGAGCCAGGATCAAACTCTTCAGTTTAATTCTCTAGCATTTTACTTTACATACTTACTAGCTATATACCACTTTACTATTCATAACTATCATAAAGTGTCCTCATAGTCTGTTCCAAATTTTTAAAGAACTTTATCTATACTAAAAATACAAAATATTATACTTACTTAATAAGTTTGTCAAACTTTTTACAAAAAATATATTTCATCATTATTTTTTTAAAATAAATTTAGAATAACGTAATTTACCAACTTGTATAATATATATTTTATTTTCAAAAAATCGTATAGATAAATCACAAATACGCTTACCATCAATCTTAACAGCACCTTGCTTTATTAAACGAAAAGATTCAGAATTACTTCGAGAAAAATTCAAATGTCTCAAAATATTTATAATAGATAACTCCTTATTATATAAAATGGTTTCTACAATTAAATTCTTTGGAACTAATTTATTTCTAAACTTATCTATAAATACCTTATGTGCTAAATCAGCATCTTTCTGACTGTATAAAAACATAACCAATTTTTTAGCTAGTAAAACTTTAATATTCATTATATCTAATCCACTAATCTTTTTTGTTTTACTAAATAAATTAGATTTACATAAAGATTTTAAATTTAACACTTCAATATAGTGCCACATTATATCATCTGAAATAGACATAATTTTTCCAAATATTTCTTCAGGAGATTCATTGATTCCAATATAATTATTAAAAGACTTTGACATTTTTCTAACACCATCCAAACCGATCATTAATGGTAACATTATGATACATTGAGGCATTAATCCATATTTCTTTTGAATTTCTCTTCCAATTAATAAATTAAATTTCTGATCAATCCCTCCTATTTCAATATCAGCATTTAATACCATAGAATCATATCCTTGCAATAAAGGATATAAAAATTCATTAATTAAAATAGATTTTTTAGAAAAATATCTTCTTCGAAAATCTTCCCTTTGAAACATTCTAGAAACAGAACACTTAGACATTAAAATAAAAAAATCTTCTATACTTAAAGTATTTAACCATTCAGAATTATAAACTATCTTCGTTTTATCTTTATCAAGAACTCTAAAAATTTGTTCTTCATAAAACCTAATATTACTCTTAATACTTTCTTTAGAAATAGGAACACGAGAAATACTATTTCCACTAGGATCACCTATTCTAGCAGTAAAATCACCAATTAAACAAACAATCTGATGCCCCAACATTTGAAATTGACTTAATTTCTTAAGAATAAGAAAATGACCTAAATGCAAATCTGCAGATGTTGGATCAAAACCAGCTTTAATAATTAATTTCTTCTTACTTGTTAATTTATCAATCAACTCATTCATTGATATAATTTCACAACATCCAGCAATTAACTCATTATACCAAACTTGTTTCTCTAAACTATAAATTCCTAACATATAAGTTCATTATAATAAACAAAAAATTTTAAATTACACACAAATACAATAACAAATAATTTTATTAAAAAACTATTTTTTTAATATCAATAAATACTATCTTTCATTTAATTAAAATTAACTTCTTAAAAAAAAATGAAAAATAATAATACTAGAAACAATTCCAAAAAAATCAGCCAATAAACCAACTAAAACAGTATACCTCGTATTTTTAATACCTATAATACCAAAATAAGTAGTAATAATATAAAAAGTAGTTTCCGTACTACCCATCATAATCGCAGCCATTTTTGCAATATCAGAATTTCCTCCATATTCATGCATTAATTCTGCCATAATTCCTATAGATGCACTACCAGAAAATGGCCTAATTAATATTAATGGTAATAATGAAGAAGGAATACCCAACTTAAACAACACAGGATGAAGAATTTTTTCAATTATCTCAAAAAAACCAGATGAACGTAACATACCAACAGCAACTATCATAGCTACTAAATACGGTACTAAAACAATACTGGTCGAAAATCCATCTTTTGCTCCAGAAACAAAAACATCAAAAACATTAATCTTTACAAAAGCAGCATAAACAAAAACAAAAATAAAGAAAAAAACAAATAAAAAACTAAAAAATTTACTTAAATCAATAAACATATTATTGTATCTCGCTATATGAAAAAACTTTTTATTTATCTACTCATAAATATGATACCTTTCAAAACTCTTCGTAAAAAAGATAGCTACAATAGTAGATACCGATGTAGCTAATAAAATAGCACCTATAATCTTTCCAGGATGTAAATTTCCATTCATAGAAAGTAAAGCAAGTGTAGTTATAGGTATAACTTGTATACTAGACACATTAATAGCCACAAAAGTACACATAGAATGTGTAGCATATTCAACATAATTATTCAATTTATGTAATTCCTTCATTGCCTGTAAACCAAATGGAGTAGCAGCATTAGATAAACCTAAAATATTAGCAATTATATTTAATGACATAGCTTTAATCGCTGGATGAAAAATTGGAATATCCGGAAATAAAACATACATAATAGGATTAAGAACTCTAGATAAATAATTAATTAAACCAGAATCCAGAATAACTTGCATAACACCTAACCATAATGCCATTATTCCAGATAAATTAATAGCAATTTGAAAACCAAATTTAGCAGATTTAATAATAGACAACATCAATTGTTCTACACGATTTTGAATGATTGCACTAATAAAAGATAGTATAATCATACTTAACCAGATTAAATTTATCATTTTAAACCATATATTCTAAACAAAAACATTATTTTTTTTAAATGCCTATTTACACCATCTCAAAATCTTTCTAATAAAACTAAATTAACAATTTCAAATACTAAATTAAAAAACATAACAAAATTTATTAAACAATAAATAATTTATTTCAATTTAAATATATAAACTACACACAAACTAATTTAGATTGCTAAAATACTTATATTGATAATATAAGTTCAAAATTTAATAACAAAAAAATTTTATTTAGTTTTATTAACATAAGTTTCCTTCAAAAAAAATGCTAAAATAACAGCAATAATAATACCAATAGGTATACTAGATAAAGCAAATTGATAATCAATTCTAGTATATAAATCTTTAACACTATTAATATTATCTATTTTACTTAAAAAAACTTTGTTTGTATGTAATGATAAACTTAAATCTAATAAATTTCCTACAAAAGGCTGCAAAAACATTGCTCCAAGCATTACTATCATATTTGTCACTGCCATTGAAGTACCAGAATACTCTTCAGATCCTATCTCTCTACCAATAACAAACACAATACACTGAACACTATATAATATACCTAAAATAAATACTAAAAAATCAATTGAACATTTATTTAACCAAGGATAATACAAAATTATTAACATAACAATTGCCGCTCCAGAAGCTCCAAATAACATTGGTATCTTACGACATCGTAATCTATCAGATATATATCCCATTAAAGGAGCGCCAACAGTAAAACCAAAAAATAATAAGGAATTAGCAAAATTAGCTTCTTCTTGTGTAAAATTGCAAGCATGAACTAAATAAGGAACACCCCATAATTCAGCAAACACAGTAGTAGGTAAATAAACTAAACATCCAAAAAAACCATTTACCCAAATTTGTTTGTTACAAATAGTAACACATAAACTTATAAAACTTTTTCTAAAGCTTAAATATAAATTATCAGAAACTCTATATTGTTTTTTATCTCTAATACCAATCCATAACATAACAGCTAAAAAAAATCCAAAAAGAGCAGTAAAATTTACAGCTCTCTTCCAACCTACAGCGATTACCAACTCTCCAAGTAAGTTATCTGCAATCATAGCACCAATAGTTCCTAAAGATGCAGTTATTCCTGCTATTAAAGCTAATTTATCCCTTGGAAGCCAAATTGTTGCTAATTTTAAAACACCAACAAATGCAAAAGAAGATCCAAAACCAACTAAAAATCTTCCTACCGCAGCAATCCAAAATATATTTGTATTAGAAAATACAAAAGTCCCTATAACACAAAAAAAACAAGCCACTGTTAAAGATAATCTAGGGCCATAATAATCTAACAACATACCAACAGGCAATTGCATTGGAACATAAGCACAATAATAAAAAACAGATAAAAATCCAAATCCAGTAGCTGACAAATGAAAATATTCACGTAAAGAACTTTCCATAACACTAGGAAAAATACGTAAAAAATATTCATAACTATAATACAAAGCACTAAGACCACATATAAGCCAATAAAATATTGTACATTGTCTTTTTTTACTTAAAAATATTTTATTTTCTATCTTGTCTTCATACATAAAAAGTCCTAAATTTATATGAAATTAATGTAAAAAACTATATTTTTCCAAAATATTTTCTCTAATCAAAAACTTTATCAAATTAACATAAAAAACAAAATTTTTTTTAAAAAAACTAATTTTTACTAAAATACAATTTTAATTCGATACCCAATAAAATAAAAAACTAACAAAAAATTAAATATGTTAATTAATAAATATTATAACAATAAGTATATTATTTAAAAATAAAATTCAAAACATAAAAAAAGGCGCTAAACAAGCGCCAATATCATAAAAATATATCTTTTATATCCTTTTATGCTATTATTAATTTCAATTATATAAAAATAAAAATATTTTATTTTAATTTATAACGATCTATAAATTTTTGTACTCTACCACCAGAACTAACCATTTTTTGTGTTCCCGTATAAAATGGATGACACTGTGAACAAATTTCAACGTCCAAATCTTTATCTAAAGTTGAACCAACAACAAAATAATAACCACAATTACACCTAATTGTGATATCAGTATATTTAGGATGTATTGAGTCTTTCATTAAGATTTCTCCAATTTATACATATTATATAATATAATAATAATTATTAATCTTTATTAATTAATAAATTTTAACAACAATAATTAAAAATTATTAACATAATGCATATCACAAAAAAAACTTTATTCAATAAATAATCTATTATAAACAAATTTACTTTGTAAAAAAATATCTAAATTATATAATTCAACATACACCATACTGGTACATGATCTGAAGGTTTATTCAACCCTCTAAGATATTTATCAATTCCAAAATCTATACACATCTTTAATAAATTATCACTTAATAATATATGATCTATACGAAAACCCTTATTCAATTTAAAACTATTAAATCTATAATCCCACCAACTAAAAAAACGTTTATTCTTTAAAAATACACTAAATATATCTTTAAAACCTAAAGATAATATTCTAAAAAAAAAATCACGTTCAATTTTACTAACTAATAAACAATCTTTGATTCTTATAGAATCATAAACATCATTATCTCTTGGAGCAATATTAAAATCTCCTAAAATAATCAATTTTGAATAAAAATACAATTGACTCTTAATAAATGAAATCAAATCTTCTAACCACATTAACTTATACAAAAATTTTTCTGAATTCATATTAAAACCATTTGGAACATATACATTAATAATTCTAATATCTAAAATTGTAACAGCTAAAATACGAGCACCTAACCATCCTAAATTTTTATAATTAATTACACTTTTCATTATTGGAAATTTACTTATAATAGCAACTCCATTATAAGATTTCTGACCATTGAACATTACATAATAACCTAAATCAAAAAATATTTTTTCTGGAAACTCTTTATTTTGTAATTTTGTCTCTTGCAACGCTAATACATCTATATTAAAAAATTTAATCCAATCTAAAATATAACTTAAACGAACTTTTAAAGAATTAACATTCCACGTAGCAAATTTAATCAAACCAATTACCATTATATTCAATAACAAGAGGAGCATGATCAGACCAACGATTCTCTTTACAAATATTAACACTATACACACTATTTGCTAAACCTTTTGTAATAATCTGATAATCAATTCTCCAACCTATATTATAAATCCAAGATTTAAAATTACGATAACTCCACCAAGTATACTGATCTCTATTTTTATTTAATATACGAAAAGCATCTACTAAATTAAAATCTCTAAACAACTTATCCATCCATTTTCTTTCTTCTATTAAAAAACCAGATTTTTTTTGATTATCACGCCAATTCCTAACATCTATCTTTTTATGTGCAATATTGAAATCTCCACAAAAAACTATTTCCCTTCCAGATTTTATAAAACTTAACAAAAATTTTAAAAAATTATTTAAAAACTTATATTTTACTTCTTGTCTATAACTTCCACTACTTCCAGAAGGAAAATAAACAGATGCAACACTAAATTTTGAATAATCAAATTGCAAATATCTACCTTCACTATCACATAAAAAATAATCTAAACCAAACTTAACATATTTAGGTTTATAACGAGAAAATATTGCAACACCACTATAACCATTTCTCTCAGCACTAAAATACGTACAAAAATAATCTTTAAAATTATAAATACTTTCCTTCGGCAAAAAAATTCTATTTCTATCTATTTTAACTCTAACTTCTTGAATACATATTATATCAGCATTTTGTATATATAACCAATCAAAAAATCCTTTTTTTATAACTGAACGAATCCCATTAACATTAAAACTAATAATTTTCATTAAAAATATAAATTAACACTTTACTAAATAAAAGTAACTATTTAAAAAAATAAATATAATTCAGTTAATATCTCAATATGAAACTAAAATAATACACTTCTTATACTAATATAATTTTCAAAATAAAAATACCTATATAAATAAAAAATTCACAATTTTTTTTAAACTAAAAAATCAAATAACATTTTTAAAAAAATTTAAAGAAAGTACACTCAACAAAATAAAAATTTTATTATATAACCAAATATATTAATTTCCATATAGGTAAAAATAATTTTTTACTACGACGTTCAAACTTTGTTAATGGTCTTTCATTGCTATTTAAAAAAAATAAATAACTATTTTCAATATTACTGATATAATTATCATTAATTGGTTTTAAACTAGAATAACTATTAAAAATACTTCTCATACTATTCGCATAACTCTTACAATCTGTTATACAAAATAGAAAACCATAATCTCTTATCTTTGATATAAGAGATTTAACAAAATTAAATTGAATTAATCGACGTTTATGATGTTTTCTCTTTGGCCAAGGATCTGGAAAAAAAATCTGTACACCCATTAAAGATTTATCTTTTATTTGATACCGAAAAACATCAACAGCATCATAAGGTGCAACGCGAATATTTTTAATATTTCTATCTTCTATAGAAGCTAAAATATTCCCAATCCCAGGATTATACACATCAATACCAATAAAATTTAAATTTAAATTTTTCTCAGCCGCAAAAAGTAAAAAATCTCCCATACCAAATCCTATCTCTATAACAGTATCTGTTTTTCTATTAAAAATAGAATAAAAATCCCATTTTTCATAATTCAAATCTAACTTATAAAAACATAACAATCTATTTAAAGCTTGAAACTGTCTATTACTAATTCTTCTATTAGATCTTATAGAAAAACTCTTAATTCTATTCAACATATATATTACAAAACATAATTTACTTAATAAATAACTTAAAATTTCAATTACATTAATAAAAAAACTAATTAATAATTTTAAAATATTTAAAAAAAATAATATTTAATTGCATTTTATATTACTATAATGATACAATTTTTAGAAAAATAAATTTATTATTTAATAATTATCTAATATGTCTCGAAAATGTAAAATAACTAAAAAACGACCAATGAAAGGTAACAATGTATCCCATTCCAACAATAAAACAAAAAGAAAATTTTTTCCAAATTTACACTTTCACCGTTTTTGGGTTCCAAAAAAAAATAAATTTATAAGAATTAAAATAAGTAAAAAAGGTATAAAAATATTAGAAAAAAAAGGAATTGATATATAATTAATAGATTATTTTAATATATATAAAAAATATAAAAAATGTCAAAATCTAGAATAAAAATAAAGTTATTATCCACATCAGGAACTGGATATTTTATTACAACAACAAAAAATAATAAAAACACTCCTAATAAATTAAAACTAATGAAATACGACCCTACTATAAAAAAACATTGTTTATTTGAAGAAAAAAAAATAAAATAAAGATAATATATTTAAAATAAAAACATACCATATTATCTAGTAAATATTAAAATATAATATTCTATTATATATAGAAACATTTATCAGAATAAATCAAATTAATTTTAAAAAAAATACTTCATACAAAACATAAAGAAAATAATATCTTACTTATACTAAAAATAAGCATATATTCTTTATTCCATCTTACTAAGATAGTAAGATAAATATAATAAAAACAATAAATAATCCTAATCACCATAATCAAAATTAATATATGTTATATATTAACAACCAAAAAAACAATTTGATATATATTTTTTAAAATAAATATTAAATTTCATAAATCTATCTCATACATATATATCCATAACTAAATACGAATAAAATATATAAAAATATATAAAAATATTTTATATTAAACAATATCTTAACAATTAACTTATAATTTATTCTGAATTATTCTAATTTATCCAAATTAAATTAATACAAAAACTAAATTTAAAATCAAACCATTATAAAAATATGATATAATCAAACACTAAATTAGCACAATAAATTAATTATCATAAATAAAAGTCAATTATGAATTCTAAAGCATTTACCATCGTCCTAAAAAAAACATCAATGTTATCAAAAAATGTTAAAAGCCTCATTTTTAAAATCAAAAATGAAAAATATGCGTTCTCTTATAAACCAGGTCAATTTATTACAATATTTTTTAACTACAAAAATCAAATAATTAAAAGAAGCTACAGTATAGCTAACATACCAAATGAAAAAAAATATATAGAAATTGCAGTAAGTTATGTAAAAAACGGTTTAGCAACAGATATATTATTTAATTTAAAATATAATGAATGTTTAAATATAAATGGACCTTTTGGAAGGCTTATACTAAAAACTAATGATCAAACATTTAAACGTTATATTTTTTTAGCTACTAATACAGGAATAGCTCCATACAGATCTATGATAAATGAATTAAAAACTAAACTAGAATGTAACAAAGATTTAAAAATAATTATCTTACAAGGAGTCAAAACAAGAGAAGATATTCTATTTAAAAATGAATTTATCGAATTTTCAAAAAAATATCCTCAAACTTTGTTTAAAGCATGTTTTAGTCAAGAAAAAAATATATTAAATCATTATGAATTCTTAGGATATGTACAAAATGCATTAATAAATTTAAATTTAAATGCAAAAAATGATATTATTTATTTATGTGGAAATCCTAATATGATCAATCAGTCAACAACTATATTAAAAAAAATTGGATTCGAATCCCAACAAATTATACGAGAAAAATATATATCAAAATAAATAAAATCAAATTTAACAATAAAATTGTAATAACTTAATAAACTAATATAAAATTAACAAATAAAAAATATAAAACTTGAAAATACAAATAAATATCCTATATCTATAAGATATAAAATAGATTTATACATACTATTTTTAATTAGTAAATAATTTTAATAATTACAAAATAATTATATTATCACACACTCTTTTAAAAAAAACTAAACATTTATAAGAATTTATATTTTTTATATAAAATAAAAACTATTATTCTTTTTAATATAAAACAACAAAACATGAGTTTTATTACTAATAATATCAAACTTGCTATTTCTTATATTAAACAAGGAAAAATTGTAGCAATACCAACAGAAACAGTTTATGGACTAACAACCAATATTTATAATGTTAAATCTATTAAAAAAATATTTTTCATAAAAAAAAGGCCTTTCAATTATCCACTAATTATACATATAAATAAAAATTGGAATATAAAACAATGGATTTCTTTCGTTCCACAATATGTTTATACACTAACCAAAAATTTTTGGCCAGGACCGTTAACATTAGTAATGAAAGCAAAACCAAATATACATATCAACCCTTTAATAATCTCTCATACAAACACTATAGCATTAAGATGCTCTTCACATCCCATCTTATATTCTATCTTAAAAAAACTAAAAATACCTTTAGTAATAACATCAGCAAACACTTTTGGGAAAATAAGTCCAACTACAGCTAAACATACACAAGAATATCTAAAAAATGAAAACATACTTATTTTAAATGGGAACCGATGTTCTATCGGTATAGAATCAACCGTGATAGATGCAACAAAAAAAAATAAATTAAACATATTACGATTAGGTGCTATTAACTCTGAAAGTATAAAAAATATACTTTTAAAAACAAAAAAAATTAACAATTTTTATCAAAAAAAACAAAAAAAACATATAACTATTCATTCCAATCAATTTAATAAAAATTACTTATTTAATAAACCATTATATTTTTTTAAAAATATAGATACAATCAAAAATTTTTATAAAAAAAACCAAATGTCAATATATATATTGGCGTTCTCTAATATTAAATTAGTACCACAAACATCATTATTTTATAAATTTTCAAATAAAATTAAGCAAAGTACATTCGAATTTTATTTTCAACTATGGAAAGCAGAAAAATCAATAGCAAAAATAATAGCAATTGAAATGCCACCCAATACAACGCAATGGGAAGCAATAAAAGATCGAATAAAAAAAATTTCTGTTCCAATAGAATCTATAAATCAATACACTCATTAAAAAAACAATTATTATTAAGTGTACTCATAATATGATAATATATATTTCATATAATTAATAAATATTAAACTCTCTAAAAACATATAAATTTATAAAAAAAACTATTTTTTATCTTTAGATAGCATAAATATACCAGGGGCATTACGCAAATATTCTTTATAATCCATACCATAACCAAATATAAAATTATTTTTAACTCTTAATCCAATAAAATCTGCATTTTTAAAATTTGAAGAAACACGATTTTCATTTTTTTTATCTACCAAAACAGCACTATAAACTTTTTTTGTTTTCATTTTTTTTATTTTTTCAATTATTTTAGATAAAGTAATTCCAGCATCTAAAATATCGTCTACAACCAACACTGTACGATTAACTAAATTAATTCTAGGTTTTACTTTCCATTTTAAAATTCCACCATTGATATCTCCACAATAACGAGTAACATGAATATAATCTACTTCTAATGGAAAATTAAGTCTAATTAATAAATTTCCCATTAAAACTAATCCTCCAACCATAACACATACTATAACTGGATTTTTATCATACAACTCATTACTTATACTGATAGCCATTTTGTCTAAAGCAGCTTCTATCTCTTCTATTTTAAATAAACATACCGATTCTTTATAAATCTTTCTAATTTTTAGTGGAATAAACATATTTTTTTATATATAATATTTACTCTTTATTTTTATTTGGAATTGGAAAAACATTTAGTTTACCAATATTTTTTGTACGATCATAAACTTTAGAAACACCCCTTTTTCTAACTTCATCTATTCTAAATATAGAATTCATTGGAATAAATGTTCTTAAAACACTACCAAATTCTATTTTCAAACGCTCTTCAGAAGGATCTACAATAAAAGAAGTAGTCTCTCCAAATATAAAATCTTCTACTTCAATAAAACCAAATATCTCACTTTCAGAAATTTTACTAGCATATATTTCATATACTACATCTTGATTCGAAAATGTAATTCGATATAAAGATTTTTTCAACATTTAATTACCTAAAACTATTAAGTACTCAATAAATTAATACAAAATATTATCACTAAAATATAAAAACTATTTCATATTATAGCACTAATAAATTAATTCCAAAAAATGACTACATAAATTTTAAAACTTCAATAAAAAATTTTTTTTTTAAAAATATAAATAAAAAATTAACCTCTAAAAATGTTATATAAATAGTTATTAATACATCAGTTAAATAATGTTGCATAAGCAACACACGAGAAAAAGATACAATAAAAGCAAAAAATATTAATATATAAAAAAAATAAGGATATATGGTGGAAATTCCTAATGCTATACTAATGATAGTCGTTGTATGACTAGAAGGAAAAGACCAAAAAAAATTGTTAAACTTTAAACCATATACGCCATATAATCCTTCAAGAAAAAATAACTTTGGCCTAGAACGACCAATTAGAATTTTTAAAAATCCACAACAAATATTTGGTATAAATATACATAAAAAAAGAAATAAAAATCTATAAAACCATATAAAAGACATATAAAAATATCTAAAATAAATAATAAAAAATATAAAAAATATTAGATATGTATACCATACTCCAAATTTAGTAAGCCAATTAAAAAATACAAAAAATCTTATTTTTAATTTACTAACATATATAACGAAAATTAAATCATAAAAAAAAACAATATTATCAAAAATAAATAAAAAGCTAAAAACAGTGGATTTAAAAAAATTAAAAAAATTTTATTTAAAAGCAAAATATTTTCACTAAAAACACTTTTATATTTCATAACTAACAAATCAATAATAATATTTAATTTCAATTAACACTAAATTCAAATAACAATTTAGATTTATTAAATAATAATAAAAATTAATTTTTCCTTTAAAATTACTTAAAAAAAATTTTTAAATATTATATTATATAAAATATAAAACTATAAAAATAAGATAATAGAAACTACTATTCTAAAAATAGAAATCTATTCATTGAATAATGAAACATTATTTAATATCCTAAATATTTATATATTTTATTACTTATAAAGTTACACTTATATAGATATATAGTATCAACTACTTATTTATAAAATAATTTTTTATATATTTACTAAATTTATAAAACTAAAAACTAAAAAACATACATAAAATATCATTATATATGTTTTATAAAACGTATATAAAAACAAATAATCCACCCTACAAACAATTATTATAAAACTTTTAAAAATATTTTTAAAGCTAAAATTAACAATTATTCATTCATAACTACAACATCTTGCGCTTTAAATCCCTTAGGACCTTTTCCTAACACAAAACTAACTAAATCATTTTCATGTAATGTTCTAAATCCTGGACTTTGAATATCTTTATAATGTACAAAAATATCCTCTCCTTCATTCTTACTGATAAAACCATATCCTTTCTTTTCATTAAACCACTTAACACGACCAGTTACTCTTTGTGACATATTTTCCTCACTTTATAAAATAAACTTTTTAATAATAAAAAAATCTTTTACTACAGTAATCATTATCTAAATCAATAAATATAAATAATAATTCTTTTCTAGTCTTAAAATATAAATTTAAAAAAACAAATATTATATTTTTTATATATTATAATATATTTTATATATAAAAAATACAAAAAATATAATTTATATTTAAAAAAAAATAATAATAATATAATTAATAAAATGTAACTAAAATATTTTAGTAAATTAAAAAATAAACCAATACTTTAATTTTTAATTATTAATTAATCAATAAAAAATTCCAAAAAATAAAAAATCAATTTTTAATAAATAATTATTATATCAATTAATTCTTAATTTTAAATTAATAAAATTAAATATAAAAAAATCATCCTATAATTTATATATAAAAAATTAATTAAATTAGTATAAAACAATTTTATACACTAATTAATATAACTTTTTAGAACAAGGCTTTATTATATCCAATCCAGACAAATAAGTTTTTAAAACACTTGGAACGCAAATATTTCCATTTTCATCTTGATAATTCTCCATAATAGCAGCTAATATCCGACCAACTGCTAAACCTGAACCATTTAACGTATGAACTAACTTAATTCTATTTGTATTGTATTCTCTATATCTAGTTTTCATTCTACGAGATTGAAAATCTTCCATGTTGGAACAAGAAGAAACCTCTCTATAACAATTTTGACTAGGAAACCATACTTCTAAATCATAAGTCTTAGAAGAATTAGTACCAATATCTTTCCTACATAAATTCATAACACGATATGGTAATTCTAAACGTTTTAAAATAACCTCAGCATGATTTATTAAAATCTCAAGAGATTCATAAGATTTCTCAGGAACAGTTATCCATACTAACTCAACCTTTTCAAATTGATGCTGTCTTATCATTCCCTTACTATCTTTCCCATAAGAACCTGCTTCTTTTCTAAAACAAGGAGAACAACAAACATACTTAATTGGCAAATTTTTTTCTATCAAAATAACATCTCTAACAATGTTAGTAACAGGTATTTCTGAAGTTGATATAAGATAAAAATCTTCTTTACCGCATAATTTAAATAAGTCATTTGAAAACTTAGGTAACTGACCAGTACAAAATAAACTCTTTTTATTAATAATATACGGAATATATATTTCTTGATAATCATGTTCAAGGACATGAACATCCATCATAAATTGAATTAAAGCTCTATGTAATCTAGCAATATATGCACTCATCACAACAAATCGACTTCCAACAATTTTAGAAGCACTATTAAAGTCTATTTGTCCCAATCCTTTTCCTAACTCATCATGAGATTTTACAGGAAAACTAAATTTTGAAATAGACCCACATGTTCTTATCTCCTCATTTTTATTTCCCAATGGAACAGAATAATGAAGAAAATTTGGTAACGATAAAAGAATAACTTCTATTTGTTCCAAAATTTTTTTTAACTTAAACATCTTAGTTTTTAAAATTTCATTAATAAAATTAATTTTATTAAAAAAATAATCTATATTTTTACACTTCCCATCATCAGAAATTTTAATAAAATTAGAATACTTCTTCTTTTTACTCTTTAAATCTTGTATAGAGCATTGTAAAAATTTTCTATCTTTATCAAGTTTACCAAATAAATCTGCATCAAAAAAAAATTGACGTTTTAAAAGTTCACCTTTAACATATTCAGGACGTTTACGTAACAATTTAATATCTAACACTATAAATACCCTAATAATCCTAACTAAAAATCTAACTAAAAAATAATAAATAAAATTATATAATATTAATTACATAAAATAAAATGATCTTTTCCCCAATTATTTTTAATAAATAAATTGATAAAATCTCTAAAAAACTACATTTATTTAACAATTTATAAAATCTACATAAATCAAGTAATAATCAAAAATTATATATACCTAAAATATTACAAAATAAATAATATTTAAAATTATTTTATTTATCAATTTCAACTTCTTTTGCAAAACACATAAAATCAGCAGAACAAACAATCTTATTATTAACCAATGATTCCCCATATATCTTCCAAAAATTTTTTCTTCTTTTAATAATACTAACTTTCAAATACAACTGATCTCCAGGAATAACTGTATTCCTAAATTTAACATTATTAATAGAAGAAAATAAATATAAAAATTTATAACCTTTTCTAGGTAAATTGGATAAACTTGATAAAATTCCACCTGCTTGCGCTAACGACTCTAATATTAAAACTCCAGGCATAATCGCATTTTTAGGAAAATGCCCAATAAAAAATATTTCATTAATTGAAACATTTTTTATAGCTACTAAGTATTGAAATACTTTGTATTCTAATACTCTATCGATTAATAATAATGGATAACGATGAGGCAATAAGCTCATTATATTATTAATATATATCAAATCATTCATATCCAAAAAATTATAACTTACACTAAAATATATTTTCTTCTATATAATTTAAACTAACGTTTCATTTATAATATTTAAAGTTTTTTCTAAAAAAAATAAATTAATTTAACAATAAATATTTACACAAAAACAAAACTTATATCATCCATCTTTTTAATAATATTAAACTAAAATTAAGATCAATAATAAATCAAATCTTAATAAAATAAAAAATACTGAAAACTCTTTTTCATAAAATATATTATGACAACATAGAAAATTGAAAAAACTTGCACTGATCAAACGAATACTTATTTAACGGAGTTGCTAAAGAAAACATTACTAATCCAAAAGGAGATTTCCATTCCACTGACAAACCAGAAGAGTAACGTAAATACCCATAATTTTTACCAGATAAATACTTAAAAGTCTTATAAGAAAAGACCTCACCAATATCTAGAAAAACAGAACTTCGAACTTTTTCATTAGTAAACGGATACGGAAAAATAAGATTAAAACTTCCACCAATCAATAAATTTCCTCCAACTATTTTTCCAGAATCATCTTTTGGACCTAAGGAATTAACTTCATACCCTCTAACTTGACCAAACTTAGATATCCCACCAGCATAATAATTTTCAAAAAATGGTAAACTATCATGTTTATCAAATGAATTTCCATAACCAATATTATTGGACACAAAAAAAATAAAACCTTTTCCTAAATTAATATACCACTGACCTTTATAATCAATTTTATAATAAAACAAAGAATTAATATCGATAGGAAAAGATAGTAATAAATTAATTAAACAATCCAATCCAGAAGTAGGAAATATTTCTCTATCATAACTATGATAAAGTAAATTACTAAAAATACGAAATTGATTAAAATCTTTTCCATTCATATCAATAAACCTCTGTATATATCTCATATTTTTTCTTACATGTTTTATTCCTAAATTTTCATAACCAAAACCAAACTTAAAATCACTCTTTTTATTTAAAAATATATTGAAATTTAAGTCAAAACCAAATTTATCAGATCGATAAGAAAAAACATCTAATTTATTAGAACTTTCTCTATGACAATACAAATTAACTCCATATTCAATTTTGGATTTATAAAATGGATTTATATAATTAATAAAATAATCTTTACTATAATTAACATTATTAAATTTAAAACTCAATAAATTTCCACTGCCAAATAAATTTAATTCTTGAACAAATAAATTTAATTGTAAACCACTTAATCCATACCCAATAGAACAATTTATCTTTTTAGAAGAAGATTCTTTAATATAAATATCTATATCTACCTGATCTTTACTATCTTTTACTATACTAATTTTAGTATAAACATTATTTATATAACCTAAAGATTTTATTCTTTTTTCAGATTCTCTTATATTATATAAAGATAATAACTTACCAAAATCACTGTGAACCATCATATTTCTTAATACATAATCCGCAGTTTTTTTATTTCCATGAAATCTTATTTTTCTAATATACATACGTCTTCCTGGAGATACATCAAAAATAACAAATACTAATTTATCTCTATCATTAATATTAAATATCACACCAACATCAGAAAATTCATAACCTAATTTACTATATTCCGATTTGATTAATATTATATTATTATTAATAACTGACCACGAAAATATATTACCTCTTTTAACATTAATTATTTTTATCATTTTATTAAAAGAAATAATATTATTTTTTTCAAAAAAAGAAAAACCAGAAAATCGATATTGTTTTCCTTCATATAATACAACTTTAACAGAAACACTTCTTTTATCTGATAATAAATTAATATTAATAGATAAAACTTTAAACTTTATATATCCATTATTAATATAAATTACCTTGAGTACATTTAATAAAATCATTTTTATAGATTCTATAGAAAACCTATTTCTTTTACCTAAAAAACCAAAAATTTTTTCTTTAAAAATATTAAAATTAAATAATAATTTTCTTTCAGAAAAAGAACTATTACCAATAAATCTAATTTTTCTAATCAAAAATAAAGGTTTGGAAGAAATAAAAAATTTTATATCTACATAATTAATTTTTGAAAACTGTATTTTGTATTTGACATACAAATTATATTTTTCATTAAAAAATAAAATCTTTTCAAAATCTTTCTTAAACCGCAATAAAATATTACTATTAAATATAGACCCTTTTATTATTCCCAATTTTTTCTGTAAATTCATAATTAAATTAATATCAATACTATTTATTGAACCAAAAATACTTACAGATCTAATAACTGACTTTTCTATTAATCTAACTAACAATATATTATTTATTTTTTTTAAAGAAACAAACTGAAATAAACCAGTATAATTTAATTTATTATTAATCTTATTAAGATCTACAAAACTTATATTTTTTCCTATTATATTTGAAAAATAATGTAAAATATTATTAGAATTAATATGTTTTAAACCATATATTCTAATTTTATCAATTACAAATGCATAAGAAATATTAGTTACATTACTATAAAAAAAATAAATTAAAAAAAATAATATATTCTTAAATAAAATTTTAAAAAAATTCAAGAAAAATTGTATCATTCTATTTTAATCCTATATTAAACTATACATAAAACTATCACTAACAACAAATTTACCATCAATCTAAAATAAATTAATATAACAATTAATTGACAAAACTTTAAATATTAAATATATCTAAAAAAATACATATCCTATTAAATTTTATGAAAACTAAATTCTGTTTAAATCAAACATCTATTAATCAATAAAACCAATTTACAAATTCTCAAAATTATCAATAATATTTATCATGAATTTTTCCTAAAAGGAAATATAAAACCAATTTTTTATTAATATCTCAAAATTTTAATTGATTGAATATCTTTATCATTAAATAAAAAAAAAAGCAGAAGTCAATAAACTATCCAAACGATCTAAAAATCCACCATGACCTGGCAAAAAACCACTTATATCTTTTAAAAAAACTCTTCTCTTAAGCATACTAATAAATAAATCTCCAAATAACGACATTACTATAATAGTAAACATAATAACTATCCAATAATAAATATTATTTATTACATGAAACAACTTATATTCTAAAAAACCACAAAATAAAACACATAAACTCCCTCCTAAAAATCCCTCAATTGTTTTTCCCTTACTTATTTCACTAGCTATTAAATATTTTCCATATTTTTTCCCAAAAAAATATGCACCAATATCTGAAGTCCAAACTAAAAAAAATAAATTAATCATTAAATATTTACCATTTTTATATTCATATATTTTAACTAAACTTCCAAAAAACGAACTTAAAACTACTAATCCAAACAAAAATACTACAAATTTATTGTTCCAAACACATTTTAATGTAGGAAACATTACTATAAAACATAATAATATTATCCAAATTAATAAAATTAATAGCAAATAATAATTAAAAATACTAAAAATTAATGTCCAAATAAAAAATAACATTACAATAATAAATATTAATCTTTCCCATATTGTACTTAACGGAATTAAATACATCCATTCAACACTACAAATTATAGATAACAAAAACATCATTAATATAAAAAAATAATAATCAGAATATTTAATGATAACCAAAACTAAAGGAATTAAAATTAAAGAAGTTATAAATCTTAATATCAACACTGTTTTATTTCACTTTATATTTTTTTAAATATTACCATAACGACGATTTCTTAAACTAAAATCTTTTAAAGCTTTTTCAAAATCTTTAATTGTAAAATCTGGCCATAAAACATCAGTAAAATATAATTCAGTATATGCTAATTGCCATAAAAAAAAATTACTTATTCTCTTCTCCCCACTAGTACGAATAAATAAATCTGGATCAGGAAGTGGATAAGTACATAAAAATTTAGAAACTAATGATTTATTAATCAATTTATAATTAATTTTTCCTAAAGCAACTAATCTTGTAATATTTTTTACTGTTTGAAATAAATCCCATCTACCACTATAATTCACTACTATATTTAAAATTAATTTTTTATTATCTCTAGTTATATATTCTGTCTTTCTTATTCTATCTTTTAAAGGATTGGGAAGCTTTTTACATTCACCTAAAAAACGTAAAGAAACATTATGATTGTTAAGATCATCAATTTCTCTATCTAAAACACTAATAAATAATTGCATTAAAGATTCAATTTCTTCCTTTGGTCTTCTCCAATTTTCTTTACTAAAAGTAAATAAACTAAGAATAGGTATACTATGATTTAAAGAATAAAATATTATATTTTTAATAACATTTATACCATATTTATATCCATCAACACGTGCCAAACCATGATTCCTTGCCCATCTACCATTTCCATCCATAACAATAGCAACATGTTTTGGTAAATTCTTGATCTTCACAAATTCAAATAAATTCCTATAATATGCATAATATATTATTATATTATTATTTGAAATAAAATAAAAACCATTTCATTGACAACAAAAATTACTAAATATAAATAAAAATATTTTAAAAAAATACTATTTAAAATTATGAAAAAATTTATTAATAATCGAAAGAAAACTTAAAATTTAATACTACTTCTTATATCTATATAACAAATTTTCTAAAATACTAATAAAACTAATTTACCTTTATATAATCTATCGCATTAACGGAAATAAAATAACATCACGAATCGAAACAGAATTAGTTAAAATCATTACCAATCTATCTATTCCAATACCTTCTCCAGCTACAGGTGGCATTCCATATTCTAATGCTTCGATATAATCTAAATCAAAATACATCATTTTTTCTTCATCATCAATATTTTTTTTAATAATCTGTTCCCTAAAACGAATTTCTTGATCTTCAGGATCATTTAATTCTGAAAAACCATTGGCTATTTCATATCCACAAATAAATAACTCAAAACGTTCAGAAATATTGCGATTGCAATCACATCTTCTAGCTAAAGGAGAAAATTCTATAGGATAATCTGTAATAAATGTTGGCTGTATTAAAAACTTTTCTACTGTTTTCTCAAACATTATCATATGTAAACGATCTAAACTGTCCATTTCATTATATATCACATGTACACTATCCAAAAACTTTCTGCATTTGTCCAATGTATCAATATCTTTTTCTTCAATATCCTTATTATATGCAACAATAGATTCCTTTATGGTTAATCTAGAAAAAGGCTTTCTAAAATCAATTAATTGATTTTGATAAACAACTTCTCTTGTTCCTAATACAGAATCACATAAATAATGTATCAATTTTTCTGTAAAATCCATCAAATAATGATAATCAGAATACACATGATAAAATTCTATCATAGTGAATTCAGGATTATGACATATAGATAAACCTTCATTACGAAAATTACGATTGATCTCATAAACTCTTTCAAACCCACCCACTATTAATTTCTTTAAATAAATTTCTGGAGCAACTCGTAAAAATATTTTTTTATCTAAAACATTATGATAAGTCACAAATGGCCTAGCTTCCCCACCCCCAGGAATAGATTGTAACATAGGAGTTTCAACTTCTATAAAATTATTATTATCCATAAATATTCTTAAATTTCTTATTATTTTTGATCTCAATAAAAACGTTCTTCTTGTTCTATCATTAGAGATTAAATCAATATAACGTTTTCTATAACATATCTCTTTATCGGAAAGACCATGAAATTTATCCGGCATTGGATGAAGAGATTTAGCTAATAATTCCATCTCATTAGCTCTAACAGTAATCTCACCAGTATTTGTTTTAAATAAAACACCAGATATCCATACAATATCTCCTAAATCTAAATCTTTAAGTTTATTAAACAATTCTAAAAAATCCTTTTTATTTATGTAAACTTGTAATTTTCCAGATATATCCTGAACATGAAAAAAACCAGCTCTTCCTATAATTCTCCTTAAAATAACTCGTCCAGCAACAACTACATTTATCTTGTTTTTAAATAAAAAATCTTTTTCTTTATATTTATATTTAGACAAAATTACAGAAATTAAGTCTTTATAATTAATATTATTCGGATAATTAAATCCTTGTTTTCTTAAATTAATTAATTTTTCTTTACGAACTCTATATACAAAACTTGTATTATTTAAATAATTCTTATTTATCATAACTATTATATATAACTTTAGTTACTAACATTTTTTCTTAAATTAGATTTAATAAATAAATCTATATCACCATATAAAACTGACTGAACATCATTAACTATAATCCCAGTACGCAAATCCTTAATTTGTGACTTATCCAAAACATAAGATCGAATTTGAGATCCCCAACTAATTTTTAACTTATTAGAATTTAAAACTTCTTTTTTAACCTGTTTTTTTCTTACTTCAATTTCATAAAGTTTAGCACGTAATTGCTTTATTGCCTGAGCTTTATTCCTATGCTGACTTCTATGAGATTGGCACTGAACAACTATCCCAGTAGGCTCATGCGTTATACGTACAGCAGAATTAGTACAATTAACATGTTGACCTCCAGCACCTGAAGAATGATATGTATCAATACGTAAATCAGAAAAATTTATCATTACATTAATATTATCATCTATTTCTGGATATACAAATACAGAAGAAAATGAAGTATGACGTCTATTACTAGAATCAAATGGAGATTTTCTTACTAATCTATGAATTCCAGTTTCTGTTTTAAGTAATCCATAAGTATATTCTCCAAAAAATTTTATAGTAGCACTTTTAATTCCTGCAATTTCTCCAAAAGAACATTCAAGTAATTCACTAATAAAACTATGTTTATCTGCCCAACGTAAATACATACGTAATAACATATTAGACCAATCTTGAGCATCTATTCCTCCAGAACCAGACTGTATATCCATATAAGCATTTTTCTTATCCATCTTATCTGAAAAAATATATTTAAACTCAATTTCTGTGATCTTTTGATTTATTTTTTTTATTTCATTTTGTATATCAAAAATTATATCTTGATTATCTTCTTTGCAAGCCAAATCAAATATACTTTCAATGTCATCTACATATTTACTTAATTTACTTATTTCATAAATTTTTTCTTCTAACTTTATCTTTTCCTTTCTAAAATACTTTATTTTTAATAAATCTTTTATAAGATTATATGACTCTAATTTTTTTTTTATATAAACCAAACGTTTACATTTATAATTAAAATTAAATATAGATTTAAGTTCTAAAATATTATTTCTCAAATGAGATATACTTAAAAAAACTTGCTTTTTATTTATCATAAATAATAAATAATAATCAAATATATAACAAAAATTTATATAAATTTACCAATAATATACATATAAATATACTCTAAAATATTAAAAATTTATAAAAAAACTAATTAATTTAATTTAAAAATTAAAATAAAATATAATTAAATTTTTAAATTATAATTACTAATAATTATAGTATAATTCAAATTCAAATGGATGTACTAAATATTTGTATTTATTAACTTCTAATTCTTTTAATTTAATATAATCTTGAATAAGTTTTTTAGAAAAAACATTTCCATTTAATAAAAATTTATAATCATTCTTTAATGATTCTATAGATTCTTCTAAAGAATTACATAAAATTATATTATTTATATAAAATTTATCTTTAAATTCTTGAGAAAAAATATATTGATCTAACAATTTGGAATAAACTTTATTCAAAATACCATCAATACCAGCCATAACAATAGCTGAAAACGCCAAATAAGGATTAATTATCGAATCCATAAAACAAATATTTATTTGATAATATCTATCTTTATTAGTTGAATAAAACTCATAACAAGATTGTTGTTTATCTTCTAAATAAAAACGAGATATAAAAATATACCGATTAGTATTTGTTTGTATTCCTTTATAACTATTAACACTAGGCATTGTAAATGCCTGTAAAGCACGAATATGCTTTATTATACCACTAAGATAATAAAAAAAAATATTATCTTTACTTAAAGAATAATTATAATCTTTTTTCAAAAAAAATAAATTAATATTATCTTTTACTAAAAAATGATTACAATACATAATGTTATCTCTAATTCCAACAATAGGATATGGCATAAAAGTAGATGTCTTACCATAATTATAAGATACATTATGAACTACATACTTCAAAATCTGAAAAAAATCAGATTGATTTAATAAAGAATTGCTCTGCATAGTTAAAACACATTGATTATTATTGAATTTGTTTGAATAATACATTTCAACAGGTATACCTATTGAAAATAATGTATTAGAAATAGTAGAACATATATCTTTTGAAAAATCTATTGATAGTCCAGTAGTATCTTTATTAAACATTTCATCTAAAGAAAAAATATAATTTTCTTCAAAACGATTATTTACTTTCCAATCTAACATTTTAGAATTTACCTGATAAAATACTCCATTCATCTCTGTTTTCCATAACACATCATCAAATAAAAAAAAATTAGGAGACACCTTAAATATAAGATTATTAGCAAATCTATTTGCTTTTACATAGTTTTCTACTCTTTTCGCTAAAGAACGAAAATCATAATATAAATATACATTATTCTCAAAATCAAATATATCGCAATAAATTATAATAGTCTTTTCCTGACTAAAAGGATCAATCCAAAAATGACTAATATCAGGAATCAATTTATATTCTTTAAAATCTGATTTAAAATATTTATTCAATAAAGAACTATTAATTATTTTTCCAAAATTTATAAAATTTTCATTAATAAATTTAGATGACATTAAAATTCCATGATATTTACCAAAAAAATCTATAAATTTTAAATTAACAAACTTAATATCTTGTTTTTTTATAAAACTTTTTAAAATTTCTATATTACTATCCATACTAAAGTAAATTTCCTATAAAAAAATATTAATATTTTTAAAATAAAATTTAACTAAATGTAAATTTATAAAATATAAACATCAATCAAATTCTTTAAATCTGCAACAAATAACTACTACTATACTAATAATTTTTTATTAAAAAAAAATAAAAAATTCATTTCTATATTATATAAAATATAAAATAAATTAATCACAACATATATTACTAATATAACATTATATCCTATACTAATTACAATAAACTTCTCAATGAATAAAAATTAAAATGTATAAAAAACATCATCATATCTATCAAAAAAAATATGGACAACATTTTCTAAAATCAAAAAAAATAATTAAAAAAATTTTACATTTACTAAATATAAATCCAAAAAATAAAATCATAGAAATAGGACCTGGTTTAGGAGCTATAACTAAATATCTATTAAAAAAATCAAATCAATTAATAGCAATAGATATAGATAAAAAAATTCAAAAACCATTACTTAAATTACCACATGCTAATAAATTAAAATTAATTATAAAAAACGCATTAAACATAGATTACTCTCAATGGGGTAAAGATTTGTATATCATAGGAAATTTACCTTACAACATATCTATACAGCTATTAATGCATTTTATAAAATATAAAAAATTTATTAATACCATGCACTTCATGATACAAAAAGAAGTTGCTTTAAGACTAACAGCAAATCCATCCTCTAAAGAATATGGTCAACTAACAATTATTATGCAATATAATTATAAAATTCAATACCTATTTACAGTAAAAGCAAAAAATTTTTTTCCAAAACCAAAAGTAACCTCATCAATGATAAAACTAATTCCATATAATCATCCTTTAAGTAAAATTACAGATTATTTATTACTTACTAAAGTAATAAAAAAAGCTTTCTCAATGCGTCGAAAAACATTATTAAATAATTTTAAACCAATATTAAAACAACAACACTTTATCAAATTACAAATAAACCCTAATTTAAGACCAGAACAAATTCACATTAATGAATATATCAGAATTACAAATTTTATAAAAAAACTCTCTACCTAATATATTAGATACGTCAAAAAAAATCAATCTTTACTAATATATAATTGAACACATATGAAGATATATTTCGTATACTCACTCTATAAAATAGATACTATTATTACAATGAATTTTAATAATAGAACATAAAACAATTATATAAAAACATACAAAATATGCTATATTATTGTTATTATTTATTTTCACAAATATATTTAACTTTTGTTTTATTTAACAATGTCTGATTACGCAATAGGAGACATACATGGATGTTATGATAGTTTATTGAAACTTTTAGAAATAATTAACTTTTCTGATAAAAAAGATAAACTTTGGTTTGTAGGAGATTTAGTAAATAGAGGACCTAATTCTATAAAAGTATTACGTTTTATAAAAAATTTATCCATAAAACCAAATATTTCTTTAGGAAATCACGATCTATATCTGCTTAATTGTATATTTAATAAACAATTTTCAAAATATATTGACAAAAAAACCAAAACAATATTACAAGCGCATGACATAATACATTTAGGACATTGGTTAAAACAACAATCTATTCTACATTATAGTAAAAAATTAAATATAATCATGTGTCATGCTGGAATCCCACCCATATGGGATTCAATCCTAGCAAGATTTTATGCAAATCAATTAAAAATATTTATAAATACAGGACTATATTTTTCAATAACCAACCAATTATACAAAAAAAAAATCAGTTACCAAAAATATAAATATATTTTTAATAAATACAAAAGATTAAGTAATTACTTCACAAAAATGAGATACTGTAATGTAAATGGAAATTTATTATTAAAATACAAAAATATTAATTTAAAAAAGAACAATTATTTCCCATGGTTTAAAGTCCCTACAAGAAAAAATATACATGAAGATATTATATTTGGGCACTGGTCCAAACTAAACGGTATATGTAAGCAACCAAACATATACCCATTAGATACTGGATGCGTATGGGGAAAAAAATTAACAGCTTTAAGATTACAAGATAAAAAATATTTTCAAGTACCAGGACTAGAACACTATAACAACAAAAACTAAAAACATCAAAAATATTAATATTATTAATAATATTAAAAAAAAAACAATCTAAAAAATTGTCAGCTAATTCATTTTTTATACTTTTTTAAAGAAAAAAACAATTTCTTAAAATTATCAATTTTTTTATAATCTTTAATTATTTTATTTACTCTATCAAACTCTTTTAACACACGATTAACATCTTGAATTTTCGTTCCAGAACCGATTGCTATTCTTTTTTTTCGAGAACCAATAATAATCTTAGGAAAATTACGTTCTATTAAAGTCATAGAATCAATTATGGCAATATATTTTTTAATTTCCTGCTTACTAAAAGAATTTTTTATTCTTTCTAAATTTAAATTAATACTCGGTAATTTATTTATTAAATTAGAAATATTTTCTATTTTATATAAATTTAATAAATATTTCTTAAAATCTTCTAAATTTAATAATCTTTCATCACTAACTCTATTAAATAATTCTGTACTTTCCTGTTTATGCGTAATATTATTATCCATTTTTTTTTGAATCTCATCAAAAAAACCAAAAATATCACCCATACCTAATATGTTAGAAGCTATTCTATCTGGATAAAAAAATTCAAAATCATAAATACTTTCTCCGTTTCCTATAAACTTAATAGGTTTATCAACAACATATTTTATAGAAAATGCTACACCACATTGAGAATCACTATCAACTTTAGTTAAGATAAATCCTGTAAATGGAATAAAATTATAAAAACTTTTTACGATATTAATCGAATCTTGACCTACCATACTATCAATCACAAACAAAACTTCTGATGGATAAATACTATCATACAAATCTTTTAACTCTTTCATCATAATAGAATTCACATGCAACCTTCCTGCTGTATCAAAAATAACTATATCCATATTTAATCTTTCTGCTTCTTTTAATGATTTCTTTGCAATATCTATTGGTTTATACTTATTTTTTAATAAATCTAAGGAAAAAAAAGGAACCATAACCTCCTCAGATAAAATCTTTAATTGCTCAACTGCTCCAGGTCTATATATATCCAAACTAGATAACATAACATTTTTACGCATTTTTTCTTTTAAATATAATGCCAATTTAGCAGAAGTTGTTGTCTTTCCAGATCCTTGTAAACCAATTAAAAATAATATTGCAATAGAGTTATAATTCAAATTACAACTCTTTAAAACTAATTCATTACATACTTTACCTCCTAAAATAAAAACTAACTCATCATAAATAACTTTTTTAATAAACTTAAATAAATTCTCATTAAATAATACTTTTTCTCCCAATATTTTCTGTTCTATCTTTTGTATAAAATTATTAACAACAACAATAGACACACCTAATTCAATAAAAGAAATACGAATTTTATTTAACATCCAGTAAATACTATCTTTACTAATATTTTTTTTTCTTTTAAACCTATCAAATATAAATGATAATTTATTCGTTAAATTCTCAAACATAACTAAATTTAAATTTATCTATAAAATCACTAATTCATATTTTATTAATATAAATTTTAACAAAAACCATATATTAAAATAAATAAAACTAATCAGTTTAATATAAACTTACATAAAAATTATCTATTCTTTAATAAACTATATTTAATTCAACACTATAAAATTTTTATATAAAATCTTTTAACAAAAATCAAACCCTATTTCTATAAAAATTATAATTTTCTTAAAATCTCTATATACAAAATATTATTAAAAAAATAACTATTTATTACAATCATATAATAAACTATGCTAGAATAATATTAAAAAATTAAATAATTTTAAAATTTAAAATTACATAAATATAGATATATTTTTTTACTATCCTTGTACTCTATAAAAAATAAACACTTGTTAATAAGAATTAAAATAAAAAATATTATATTTTCTCAAAAAAACATATTTCTACATATACAATCAAAAATTATCAATATTTTACCATTAATACAAAAAAATGAATCATAAAACTATTAAAAATTGTTCTTTAAAAATAGGAAAATTTTTTATAAAAAAAAATATAGGATATGTTATTCCCTATAATAAATCATTAAAAAATATAATTTTCATCCATAAAAAATTTTATTTAGGAGCTATATCTGGACAAATAGTATTAGTAAGTACTACATTTTCAACAAAAAAATATAAAACAAACGGAAAAATTATAAAAATCTTAGGCAATAACATAACAACAGAAATAAAAACAAAAGAAATAATATTATCCAATAATATTCCTTATAAATGGACAAAAAAAATATTAAACGAGACAAAAAAAATTTCACAATATATAAAAAAATCTGAATTCAAAAAAAGAAAAGATCTAAGAACAATACCATTTATTACAATAGATAATGAAAATGCAAAAGATTTAGATGATGCAGTATATTGCAAACAAACATCTAAAAAAAACTATCAACTTTATGTAGCCATTGCCGATGTTAGTCACTATATTCCAATTAATTCACTAATTGATAAAGAAGCAGCAAGAAGAGGAAATTCTATATATTTCCCTAATAGAGTTATACCAATGCTTCCAGAAAAATTATCTAACAATATATGTTCATTATTACCTAACAAAGATAGATTATGCATAATTATTGAAATTAATATTCACAAAAATGGAAAAATTAATAATACATATTTTTATAAAGGAATTTTCCGTTCATATGCTCAACTCACTTATAATCAAGTAAATCAGTGGATAAATAAAAAAAATATTGACAATAAACACAAAAAAAATTGGACTATTATCAAAAAACTATATCAATTAAAACAAATTTTACTTAAAAATCGAAAATCACGTGGAGCACTAAAATTAAATAACACAGATATTTCACTAAAATTAAACAAAGAAAAAAAAATTAAAAAAATTATATCTATAAAAAAAAATGATGCACATGAAATTGTTGAAGAATGTATGTTAATAGTTAATACAGAAATTGCAAAATTATTAAAAAAATATAAAATTCCATCTATATATAGAACACATGAAAATCCAGACAAAAAAAAAATAAAAAAATTATTTCTATTTTTAAATGCAATAGGATTTAAAACTAAAAATAATGAATCAATTCAATCAAAAAATATACAAAAAATAATAAATAAAATTTATCAAAACCCTAAATATTACTTTCTTGAATCAACAATAATAAAATCAATGAAACGAGCAAAATACAGTGAAAAAAATTTTGGACATTTTGGACTAGCTTACAAAGAATATACACATTTTACTTCTCCAATACGTAGATATTCAGATTTACTAATGCATAGGGCTATATCACATATTATAAAATATAAATCACCCAAAAATTTTTACTATTCTCAAAAAGACATTAAAGAATTAAGTAAACATTGCAGTTTTACAGAACAACGTTCAGACAAAGTTACAAAAAATCTAATTTTATGGTTAAAATGCAACTTTTTACAAAAAAAAATAGGAAAACAAATACAAGGTACAATAATATCAATCACTCGTTTTAATATAATTGTAGATTTAAAAAAATGGCATTCAAAAGGAATAATTTATATAAAAACACTAAAAGACGACTACTATATTTTTAATAATACTAAATATAATTTAATTGGAAAAAAAAATAAAAATACATATAATCTAGGAGATAACATAAATGTATCAATAACAAAAATTAATGTAAATAAAAAAAAAATTATTCTCAAACTTATCAATAAACTTTAATTATGCATAATAATTATGTATATGGATTTCATCCAGTACACTTACTTTTAACAAATAATAAAAAAAATATTAAAAAAAACATAAAAAAAATCATTATTAATAAAACAAGAAATGACATACGATTTCAAAAAATTATTCAATTAGCTAATAAAAATAATATTTTTATTGAAAAAACTCCAATAAATAAAATTAAAAAAATGTATCCAAATATCCTTCATCAAGGAATTATTGCAATTATCAATAATAATAAATATTTTTATAATGAAAAAAAACTAGAAGCATTAATTAAAAGCAAAAAAAAATTAAATCTAATAATAATATTAGATAGAATAACAGATCCACAAAATTTAGGTTCATGCATAAGAACAGCAAGCTTATTTAAAGTAGATTTTATACTAATACCAAAAAAAAATAATATAAAAAAATTTACCCACATCATCAATAAATCTTCCTGTGGATCATTAAATCATATACCAATAATTACAACAACTAACTTGATCAGATCTATAAAAACTTTAAAAAAAAATAAAATATGGATTTTTGGTTCAACTCCAGAAGCAAAAAAGAATTTATATACAACTAACTTTAAATCAATATCCATTGCTTTAATATTCGGATCCGAAAACAAAGGAATACGTCATTCTATCAAACAACACTGTGATTTTTTATTTTCAATTCCAACATTCAATAAAGAACTAAAATGCCTAAATATTTCTGTATCAGTAGGAATATGTTTATATGAAATTATAAGACAAAAATTGTATGCTAATACTAGTAAATAAAATATACATTTAGAATGTAATTCTTATACAATATTAAAATTATAAAACTTAAAAAAATTCATTTATAAATAAATAAGCTATTTTTAAAAAAAACTAACAAATTTTACTATTAACAAATTCCCAATTTACTAAACTCCAAAATGAATTAATATAATCTATTCTAGAATTTCTATAATCTATATAGTATGCATGTTCCCATAAATCAAACGTTAACAATGGAGTTTTACCTTGAATCAACGGATTATATGCATTAATAGTGGTCTCAATTTTTATTGAATTATCTCTGCTATCTAAAACCAACCAAATCCATCCAGATCCAAAAAAAGATAAAGAACTATTAGTAAAATTATCTTTAAATTTATCAAATGACCCAAAATTACTAATAATAATATCACGAACTTTCCCAACAGGATTTCCCCCACCTACAGGACTTAAACACTTCCAATAAAATGTATGATTCCATACTTGTGCAGCATTATTAAATAAATCTCCAGATGAACATTGTAATATATCTTCCAAAGTAGAAGATTTATACTGAGTATCAATAATTAACCTATTAAGATTATTTAAATAAGCACGATGATGTTTCTCATAATGAAAAAAAATAGTTTCTTTAGATAAAAAAGGAACAAGAGCATCCATTTCATAAGGAAGTGGAGATAAATCAAATGACATATTAAAAGCCCCTCAATCTATAATTATGTTAGATCTCATTATTATACAGTAATAATAATAAAATTCAAACACTGAATATCAAATTTTTAAAAAATTAATTTTTGAGTAAAAAATTAATTATTTAATCATTATAAAAATTTGCAATTTTAACATTAATAAATTATTATTAAATACAAAAAAACAAAATCAAAATTATAAATGAGGTTTTACCTTGAACAAAGAAACAAAAAACGAACATAATCAACTAATAATTAATCTTATCAAAAAACAGATAAATGAAAACCCAATTATTCTATATATGAAAGGAAATCCAGATAATCCAAAATGTGGATTTTCTGAAAAAGCCATCAGATATATAACTGCTTGTAACATAGAAAATTTTAGATATATAGATGTATTAGAGAATACTGACATACGTAAAGCATTACCAAAATACTCTAATTGGCCAACATTTCCTCAACTATATGTAAATGGAAAATTAATAGGAGGATCAGATATAATAGAAAATCTTTTTAATCAAGGAAAGTTAAAAACAATATTACAAAACAATTAACATAATTAAAATTTAAAATATAGGAAAACACAAAATGAGTACAATATTAATTAGTAAAAAAGCACCTAATTTTACAGCACCAGCTGTGCTTGAAAATAATTCAATAATTAATGAATTTAATTTATATGAAAAAACTAAAGATAAATATGTAGTTCTATTTTTTTATCCACTTAACTTTACATTTGTATGTCCAACGGAATTAATATCTATAAATAACAGAATAAACAAATTTAAAAATTTAAATACAGAAATAATATCTATATCTGTAGATTCTCAGTTTTCACACTACACATACAGAAATACTCCAATAAAAAATGGAGGAATTGGACCTGTTAAATTTACAATGGTTTCAGATGTAAAACATACAATATGCAAATCTTACGAAATAGAACATCCGAATGAAGGAATATCTCTAAGGGGAACATTTATAATAGATAAAAACCGAATTATACGACACCAAAGCATAAATGATCTACCAATTGGAAGAAACATAGATGAAATACTAAGAATATTAAATGCAATACAAACATTTGAAATCAATGGAAATGTTTGTCCAGCTGGATGGAAAAATGGAAATAAAACAATTGAACCGTCATCAGAGGGAATTATCAAATTTTTACAATTAAATTCAGAAACACTGTAAAAGTTTCAAAAATTTTATCTATAAAATATAAATATTACATAAAATTCTAAAAATTGGATTTATTTTTTTTAAAAAATAAATAACTAAGTTTATATAGTAATAAGATTAGATTTTTAAATACTTCTATTTTATTATAAAAAAAAAATAGAAGTATTTAAATAAAATAGTATTGACTTTTTTTAAAAAAAACATACTATAGAACATATAGTAGTATTATATGTATAATATAATCATTAATCATAACAAATAAACAAAAGTCTAAAAAAATAAACTTTTTGGAGATTAGAATGTTAAATCTAAAAAAAACAGCAATAGCCGTACTTACGCTAAGTAGTAGCGCAGTATTTGCTGGAACTATGGGGTCTTTTTGCACTCCTTTATCAGTTTCCGTTCCATGCAAAAAAAACACATGGGATTTTAGTGCTTATACTTTATATTTAAGCTCTGAAACAAATGAGAATAATCATGATAATGAACAATCAAATATAAGTGATAGCTACATAACATGGCCATATCTTATAAATTTAGAACATAACCTAGGTTTCAAATTAATAAGTTCTTATTATTTAAATTCCGGAAATGATATAACATTCAACTGGAATCATTGGCAAGGAAATGAAGAAAATAACATACATCAAGGAGATTTGATAGAATTAATACCAAACAAAACGTCCATGATTACCGACATTTCTGGAGAAAATATAAAACCAAAATGGAATTCAATGAATCTAGAATTCGGGCAAACTATAAATCTAAATAATCTTACCAATATAAGAATTCATACTGGAATTCAATATTCAAATATAGAAAGAGATCAAAAACTAACTTTGTCTAGTCAAGATTTCGCAAATAACAATCTATTATATAAAGAAAGCACTCAATATACAGGAATGGGACCAAATATAGGAACTGATATAACATATAATTTTGGAAATGGATTTTCAATATATGGTAAAGGATCAACAGCTATATTATCTGGAGATCACAAATCTATATCAACACATTTTAATGAAAAAGGAGAAGCAACTTACGATACAAAATCAAAAACATCCATAATTCCTGGAATAGAAACACAATTAGGAGCAAAATATACATACATGACAAATAAGGGAGACATTACATTAAACACAGGATGGACTTGGATAAGTTATTCAAATGTGATAGATACAATAAATAGAAATTCACTATCAAGAAACTCAAACTTTTCCATATATGGTCCGTTCTTTGGAATAAAATGGACAAGTAATATGTAATTTCTAACTTATTATTAATAGAAATTATAAAATATATACTTTACGTATATAAAAATAAAAAACTAAAAAGCCCATATTCTTTTCTAAATGGGCTTTTTAGTTTAAAAAAAATATTTTTTTTTAAAAATGCCAATAAAATCAGATAATTGGATTAAACATATGTCTATAACTCATAATATGATTAATCCATTTGAAAAAACAAATATTAGAAAAAAAGGAAATAAAAAAATCATTTCATATGGACTATCTAGCTACGGATACGATGCTAGATGTTCTAACGAATTTAAAATTTTCACTAACATAAATTCTGTTATTTTAGATCCAAAAAACTTTAACAAAAATAGTTTTCTAAATTCGTCAAAAAATACTTGCACAATACCACCTAATTCATTTGTCTTGACAAGAACAATAGAATATTTTAAAATACCAAGAAATATCTTGGCAATTTGCATAGGAAAATCTACATATGCAAGATGCGGAATTATAACAAACATAACACCAATAGAACCAGAATGGGAAGGACATATAACAATAGAACTGTCTAATTCCACAAATTTACCAGTAAAAATTTATGCAAAAGAAGGAATTATACAAATCATTTTTTTAGAATCCGACTCAAACTGCTTAATATCCTACCAAGATAAAAAAGGAAAATATCAAAAACAAACAGGAATAACATTACCATGTTTATAAAAAACACCTATAATAGGTTGTATCTACTATTTATAACAAACAAAAACATATTAATAATTTTATACATATACAATTAATCTATTATTTATTATAAAAATGAATGCAATAAAAAAAAAAATAGCAGAATCAGCTTTAAAATATATTAAACACTCACCTATCATAGGTATTGGAACTGGAACAACTATAAACTATTTTATTAAATATATATCCACAATAAAATATTTAAATAAAAAAATACTATACATCCCAAGTTCTAAAATAACAGAAAAATACCTTAAACTCTTTAATTTACCCATTACAAATATAAATTCTATTACAAATTTACCTATCTATATTGATAGCGCAGATGAAATCACAAAAAAATATAATATGATAAAAGGTGGAGGAGGAGCATTAACTAGAGAAAAAATTATTGCTTCCTTTGCAAAAAAATTTATTTGCATTGTTGAAGAAAAAAAAATCGTCAAAAAACTAGGAAAATTCCCAGTAGCAGTAGAAATTATACCAATGGCAAAAAATTATGTAACAAATGAACTAACTAAATTAGGTGGAATTCCTAAACAAAGAACTAATTTTATAAGTGACAATGGAAATATAATATTAGATGTCTATAATCTAAACATAAAACACCCAAAAATTTTAGAAAAAAAAATAAATAATATACCAGGAGTAATAGAAAACGGAATATTTGCAAAACGAACAGCAAACAAAATTTTAATTGGAACAAAAAATAACAACATAATAGAATTATAATTTCTATATTTTAATAAAAAACATCATCAAATAAAGTATTTATCTAACTATATAAACCATAATACTAATCAATAAAATTAATAACAATGATAAAATTCCCATAACAAAAAAACTTTTATGAAAATCCTCCTTATTAAATTTTTCTAAATTATATTTAATAACATTAAAAATTAGACAAAAAATCAATAAAATAATAAAACAACTAAAAATCCAATAAAGAAACAACATTACAATCCCCTATATATAATCTTTAAAAAACAAATTTTCTTCACAAAAATTTTTACTTAAAAATTTTTATTTGAATAAAATATTCATACTCATCAAAAAAAATATTAACAAAAAATAAAACTAATAAAACTATTATGATTCTTAATCAAAAATATTTTTTATAAAACAAAAATTAATAAAAATATCAAAAAAAAACAAAACAAAAATATAATTAAATCATTCTTGACGTTTCATTGCATCAAAAAATTCAGAATTAGTTTTATGATGCTTCATTTTTTCTAAAATAAACTCTATAGAATCAGTTTCATCCATAGATTGCAAAATTTTTCTTAATATCCATATTCTATGTAAATATTCAGAACTTAACAACAAATCTTCACGACGAGTACCAGATCTATTTATATTTATAGCTGGAAAAACTCTACGCTCAGCTATATTTCGACTCAAATGAATTTCCATATTCCCAGTTCCTTTAAATTCCTCATAAATTATCTCATCCATCCTAGAACCAGTATCAATTAAAGCAGTAGCAATAATAGTCAAACTACCACCTTCTTCAATATTTCTAGCTGCACCATACAATCTCTTTGGTCTCTGTAATGCATTTGCATCAACACCACCAGTTAAAACTTTACCAGAAGAAGGAATAACAGCATTATAAGCTCTAGCCAATCTAGTAATAGAATCAAGAAGAACTACAACATCTTTCTTATGCTCTACTAAACGTTTAGCCTTCTCAATGACCATTTCAGCTACCTGAATATGACGATTAGCAGGTTCATCAAAAGTACTAGCAACAACTTCACCTTTAACAGAACGTTGCATTTCAGTAACTTCTTCAGGACGTTCATCAATTAATAAAACTATTAAATAACAATCTACATAATTTTTTTCTATAGAATGTGCAATATTTTGTAACATAATAGTTTTTCCAGCCTTAGGAGGTGAAACAATTAGCCCCCTCTGCCCCCTACCAAATGGAGCACAAAGATCAATAACTCTAGCTGTTAAATCCTCAGTACTACCATTTCCTTGCTCCATAATTAAACGTTTCGTAGCAAATAATGGAGTTAAATTTTCAAACAAAATCTTTCTTTTAGCATCTTCTGGAGAATCAAAATTAATTTGATCAACTTTTAATAAAGCAAAATAACGTTCATTATCTTTAGGTGGACGAATCTTTCCTATGATAGTATCACCAGTACGAAGACCAAATCTTCTTATTTGACTTGGAGAAACATAAATATCATCTGGTCCAGCTTGATAAAAACCTTCTTCAGACCTTAAAAAACCAAAACTATCTGGTAAAATCTCTAACACACCTCCTCCAAAAATATCTTCCCCCTTACAAGAATGAGCTTTTAAAATTGCAAAAATAATATCTTGCTTACGCATACGAGATGTATTTTCTGTTCCCATTTTCTGAGCAATACTTACAAGATCAGCAATTGGTAATTGCTTTAATTCACTAAGATTCATGATCTCCACACTATAATTAATTACTTTATTTTAATCTTATAAAACGAATTCTGAGAAATTATAAATTAATTGATAAAAACCACTTGAATTTACCTATATAAAAATTTTATCTTTTGGAATAAAAATAACATATCAAACAACCCTCTTTCTTAAAGACCTAAGAAATTTCAAATTTATAAAAAATCATACTAAATACAATTTTAGTACATATAAAACATAAAATCTACAAATTTGTAACAAAATTATAAATAATTACTATTTTTATCATATACTAAATTCAATGTTTATAAAAATTACTTAAAAAATATAATAATATTCTAATATTTTTGATATTAATTTAAAATTAAGTTTATTATAAATAAAATAAATTTTCTATACAATAAAAAACTTAACAATGCTTAAAAATACTTTAAAAGTTATATTTCAAATATTCTGTTCAAAAAAAAATATAACTTTACTAATAAAAATATTTGCAAATAATAAAATTTTTTTTATAAAAAATTTTCTTATCCAAAAATTTATCAAAAAATATAATATAAACACAAATGAAATTAAAGAAACAAATATAAAAAAATATAAATGTTTTAACGATTTTTTTATAAGACATCTAAAAAAAAATTGTAGAATTATAGAAAAATCTACAATTATTTCACCAGTAGACGGAATAATTAACGAAATAGGAGAATTAAAAAACAAAAAATTTTTAAAAATTAAAAATCAATCCTATTTAATAAATGAACTATTTCTTCATGAAAAAAAAATAAACAATAATTTAAACAAATGTAATTTTATAATATTTTATTTATCACCAAAAAATTATCATAGAGTTCACATGCCAATAAATGGCATATTAAAAAATATAACACTTATACCAGGAAAATTATTTTCTGTAAACCCAAAATTAATCAATATTATACCATTTATATATTCTAAAAATAAACGACTAATAATGACATTTAAAACACAATTAGGCGATATTTATATTATATTTATAGGAGCAGCATTAGTAGGAACAATTGGAACAAATTGGACCGGAGAACAAAACTGTTCATATAAAAAAGAATTTCTTTTTTTTTCAAATAAAAATGAAATAAACAATAATTTTAGCAAATCAAAATTTAAAATTAAAAAAGGAAAAGAAATAGGATATTTTAAATTAGGATCTACAATAATTCTTATATTCCCAAAAAATAAAAACATTATATGGAATCCTAAAATATATATAGGAAAAAACATTTTTTATGGTCAATCAATTGCTAATTTAATAAATAATAATACTAACAATTAAAAACTCTATATTTATTATAGAACATAATATATTAAAAATGTGCCGAGAGGAGGATTCGAACCTCCAAATAGAAAATACTCTATATTAGCTTCTGAAACTAATGTGTATACCAATTTCACCATCTCGGCATATAAAAAAATAAAATCATTTATACATTAATAAAATAATGTATAATGTTAAAAGTAACATATTATTTTTCTATATTTAAAAAAATTTTTTCTAAAAATAAAAGCTTCTAAATATCTCAATTATCTATAATAATAGCAAAAAACTATTTTAAAAAAAATATTACTATAAACTAAAATATAATATTTCATTAATACTATGAATGTTTTATAATATTAAAATTAATTAAAAATTAAATTACCATAATTTATAATGAAAATTAATGATTTCAAATTAAAAAAAAACAACTCTAAAATAAGTATGATTACTTGTTATGATTATTTATCAGCCTGTATAGTATCTGAATCTAATATTGATGGAGTATTAGTAGGAGATTCAGTATCTATGGTAATGTACGGATATCCAAACACCACAATGACAACTATAGATATGATCACATCTCATACAAAAGCTGTATATAAAGGAATAAAAAATAAGTTTATAATTAGTGATTTACCATTTTTGGGTTATTGTTCCTCATTATCAAATACAATAAAAAATGTAAAAAAAATTATTCAATCTGGAGCACAAGCAATAAAAATTGAAGGAGGTAATGATCATATATATAAAACCATTAATTTTCTAGTAAATATAGGAATTCCAATTATGGGTCATATAGGACTAACTCCACAATCTATCTATAAACTAGGAGGATACACAATACAAGGCACAACTAAAGAAGAACAGAACAAAATTATACATCAAGCAAAAAATTTAGAATCATCCGGATGTTTTTCTATACTAATTGAATGTGTACCAGAATCATTAGCAAAAATCATTACAAAATCTATAAAAATACCTACCATTGGTATTGGAGCTGGCCCTAATACAGATGGTCAAATACTAGTATGGCATGACCTATTAGGAATACAAACAAAACTTAAACCAAAATTTTTAAAACAATATACAAAAATAAAAAATATAATTCTAAATTCTATAAACACATATAACAAAGAAGTAAAAGAAAATAAATTTCCTACCATAGAATATACATATCAATAAAATAATACATATTAATATTAAATATTTTATAAATTATAAAACTTATCAATACTATAATTATGCTTGCTATACAAATTAAAAATCTATATAAAACATATAATAATGGATTCAATGCGCTACAAAATGTTAATTTAAATATCAATCCTGGAGATTTCTTCGCTTTATTAGGAAGCAATGGAGCAGGAAAATCTACAACAATTGGAATAATTACAACATTACTAAAAAAAACATCAGGAAATATCTATATTTATAATAATAATTTAGATAAATATCCTAAATTAGCAAAATCTTATATGGGGTTTGTTCCACAAGAATTTAATCTTAATATATTTGAAAATAGCGAACAAATCTTAATAAATCAAGCAGGATATTATGGAATAACAAAAAAAAAAGCAACACCAAGAATGGAATGGTTATTGAAAACAATTGGTTTATGGAAAAATAGAAAATTAACTATAAGGTATTTATCCGGAGGAATGAAAAGACAATTAATGATTGCTAGAGCATTAATACATAAACCAAAAATTTTAATTCTTGATGAACCAACAGCTGGAATAGATATAGAAAATAGACATAACATGTGGAGTTTTTTAACAAAAACAAACCAAGAAGGAACTACAATTTTATTAACAACTCATTATTTAGAAGAAGCAGAACAACTATGTAAAAATATAGCAATAATTCATAAAGGTATGATTGTATACAATAGTTCTATACAAACTTTACTTAAAACTTTAAAAAAACAAATATTTATTTTTAATACAAAACAACCATTCCAATCACCACCTAAACTAAGATCTATATATACAAAAAAAATTGATAATTACACATTCGAAATTCATATAAAAAATAACTATTCACTAAACAAAATATTTAATTCGTTATCAAAAAGCGGATTTATCATTCACAGTATGCGTAACAAAACTAACAGATTAGAAACATTATTTCTAGATTTAATCAATCACAGACATGATAACCATTAAAAAACAATATATCGCTTTATATACACTTATTAAACATGAATATACACGTATTATACGTATAGCAAGTCAAGTATTCATTCCTCCTATAATAAATAGTGCACTTTACATTTTAATATTTGGAACTATAATAGGAAAACAAATAGGATTAATAGATCACAATATAAACTATTCTAGTTTTATTACTCCAGGACTAATTATTATGTCCGTTATAATAAATTCTTATAACAACGTTTCATCATCATTGTTTAATGCACGATTTCAAAAAAATATAGAAGAAATTTTAGTAAGCCCTATGAGTGATAATTTACTACTAATTGGATACACATTTGGTGGTATATTAAGAGGAATGATAGTATCTATACTAGTATATATAGTATCCTGTTTTTTTTATTTTATACCAATAAAACATCCAGCACTTACTATATTAATCATCATATTGGTATCTAGTATTTTTTCTTTAACTGGATTTACAAATGCACTTTTAGCAAAAAATTTTGATGATATTACAATCATTCCAAACTTCTTTCTTACACCATTAACTTACTTAGGAGGAATTTTTTATACAAGCAACATGTTATCTAATACATGGAAAACTATTCTACATATCAACCCAATATTTTATATGATAAAAATATTACGTTATGCTATAACTAATAGTAAAGAAAAATATATAGACATTTCAATATTTATGATTTGTATAATAATAATGATATTTTTTATTATTAATAAAATACTTCTGAGAAAAGGTATTGGAATACGAAACTAAACTCTTATTTGTATAAAATTTTTAAAAAAACACTTAACATTATATATCTATAAAAATTCATTTATTAAAATAAAAAACTAATAATCCTAAATACTTCAAAAAAATTAAAAACACACCTTACTATAAAAATTTTCGTGATTAAAATAATTTATATTATAATAAAATTTTATATATCAAATATTTTTAACAACAATGAAAAAAAACTATCAATTAAGATTTACCGATACACATGAATGGATTGAAACAAATAATTCAAAAGAAATATATAAAATTGGAATAACTAACTATGCTCAAAAAACACTTGGAGATTTAATCTTTATTAATTTTTCTATAAAAAAATATCAAACAATAAAAACAAAAGATATTATAGCTATTATTGAATCTATAAAAGCAGCATCAGATATTTACAGTCCAATCAATGGAACAGTAATAGAAATAAATAAAAATGTGGAACATGATCCTTCAATAATTAATCATGATCCTTATGATGCTGGATGGTTGATAAAAATAAAACCTGCAAACATCAATGATATTAAAAATCTATTAGATCAAAACCAATATGAAAAACTATTAAATAGTTAACAAATTATTGCAAATATATGCCATATATACCACATACAAAATCAGACATAAAATCTATGTTATCCGAAATCGGAATTAAAAAAATCAAAGAATTATTTAAAGAAATACCATCCTTTCTTTTTTCAAATAACTTTAAAAACATTCCAAAAAAAATTAACGAGATAAATATGCTAAAAATAGCAAATAAACTAGCAAAAAAAAATAAAAAAGGAATTTGTTTTATCGGAGCAGGAAGTTATGATCACTTTATCCCATCTATTGTATGGGATATCACATCTAGAAGCGAATTTTTAACTGCCTATACACCATATCAACCAGAAGCCAGCCAAGGAACACTACAAATACTTTATGAATATCAAAGTATGATATCAGAATTAACTAAAATGGAAATATCTAATTCATCTATGTATGATGGATCAACCGCATTAGCAGAAGCGATATTTATGGCAATACGAATTAAAAATTCTAATAATATAAATAAAACTATTAATGAAAAAAAAACAATATTAATTCCTAATTCTTTACACCCATTATACAAATATACTTTAAAAACTATTCTAAACAATCATAAAAACATAAATATTATTTATATACCATTCAATCAACAAACAGGAACAACAGATTTATCTAAATTAAATAAATATAAAAACAAAAATACCGCAGCAATAATAATCACACAACCAAATTTTTTTGGTTGCCTTGAACCAGTAGATGAATTAACATACTGGGCAAATAAAAATAACATAATTAGTATAGCTTGCGTAAATCCATTATCTTTATTAATATTAACTCCACCTGGAATATGGGGAGGGGATGGAGTTACAATAACATGTGGAGAAGGACAACCGCTTGGTTGTCCTATGTTTTACGGAGGACCATACTTTGGGTTTTTTGGAACTAAAATGAAATATGTTAGACAAATGCCTGGAAGAATCGTAGGAAAAACTACTGATAAAAATGGAAAAACAGGATTTACTCTTGTTCTACAAACCAGAGAACAACATATAAGAAGAGAAAAAGCAACATCTAATATATGTACAAATCAAAATCTATTAGCTATAGCTGCAACAATTTATTTAAGTGTTTTAGGATCAAAAAGATTAAATAATATAGCTATCGAATGTCATGAAAAAACAAAAAACTTAATACAAAAACTTGTACAAATAAAAGGTATTAAATTATTTTTTAATAAAACACCATTTTTTCATGAAGCATTAATTAAAATAAAACACAAACACTACACAGCAGAAAAAATACTATTAAATCTAGAAAAATACGAAATATTTGGAGGATACCAGGTAGAACAACATTATCCAAATCTAAAAAATTGTATACTAACCTGCGCAACAGAAATGAGAACTAAAACAGAAATACAATATTTCTATAAAACTCTTAAAAACATAATTCTATCTAAAAACTAAATATTAATTTAATTTAACAAAATTACTACACCTAAATTTCTATAATTAATCAACGTAAAAAAATACACAAAAAAACTTACTTATTCACAATAAGGTCATATTTATCTATTTAAATCAATAAAATTTAAAATATCCAATTTACTCACACTTCCAATTTTTCTATCAACTAAAACACCATCTTTAAATAAAATTAAAGTAGGAATACTCATTACATTATACCTCTTAGGTATATCTAAATTAATATCAACATTAATTTTTCCAAAAAGAATTACTCCTTTATACTCTACAGATAACTCTTCTAATATAGGAAGTAATGCCATACAAGGATTACACCAATCTGCCCAAAAATCTATTAAAAAAAAACCATTTGAATTCATTAACTCATTATCAAAATTTTTATCATCTAATGTCTTTATATACATAATATATCCATTGCTGCACATTATATTAAATAAAAAAAATATATTTTAATAGTATATAATACTAAATTATAAAAACAAAGAAAAAAATTTTATTTTTAAAATAATTCTATATATCATTTGTTTATTAAATAATTATCAATTAAACATACTTTTCCTATCTTAACTGCTATAAAACGCCTAAAATTATATTCTTCTAAATATTCTACATGTATTCCATTATCATTAAGTTTATTTCTAATATCTACCAAATTTTTTTCATTCAAAAATATATAAGAAAATAAATCAGCTTTATATCGTTCATCTTTAGTTAAAAAATTATTACGAGAACTATAAGCTAATCCACTTTTTTCTCTAATCGTAGGACACATTTTAACTTCAATATTCATAAAAAACGCATGAATCATATTCAATACTAAATTGTATTGTTGATAATCTTTCTCACCAAAATAAATTTTATTTGGCTTTGTTATATTTAACAATTTCATAACTATAGTAAGCATACCTGTTATATAATTAGATCTTCTTGAGCCCTCCATTATTTTTGAAAAAAAATTCTCTTGTATTTTATAATAATCTTTATCAGAATAAATTTCATTATTTTTAGGAACTAAACAAAAATCAATTTCTAAATCCATTAAACTACTCAAGTCATTCTTTAAAGTACGAGGATAACTTATATATTCTTCGTTAGATTCAAATTGAATAGGATTTACAAATATACTAACAATAGTAAAATCATTCTCTTCCTTACTTTTTTTAAATAAAGAAAAATGTCCATTATGCAAATTTCCCATTGTAGGAATAAAACCTAAAGATTTACAAGAAGATAAAGAACTACGAAATTTTATCCATTCTAAAACTTTAAAAAAAACTTTCATTTCAGTTATAAAAAATATAAAAGATAAATTATTATATAATATATAATATATTTTTTTTAAAAAAAACTATTCAACAATAAAAAATAAATTTTATTTTACCTATATAATAAAATTATTAAAAATAATAACTAAAACTTTATCCTATAAATATAGATATGATTATCGAAAAATTAAAAAAAAAATCAATTAAAAAACATTTTTTTATATTTAAAGGAAATTTAGGATATTTAGAGGGAATAATACAAATCCCTAACAGAATAAATAAAAAAAAATATATTGTAATAATAGGACATCCTCACCCATTAAAAGGAGGAAATATGTACAATAAAATTGTTACAACCATAGCAAATTCTTTTAATATTTTAGGAATACCTAGTGTAACATTTAATTTTAGAGGAGTAGGAAAATCAGAAGGAAAATATGATAAGGGATATGGAGAAACAAAAGATATGCTATCTCTTACAAAACTATTGCAAAATAAAAATAAAAAATTTAAATTTTTGTTTTCAGGATTTTCTTTTGGTTCTTATGTAGCCTATAGAACAGCTTTACATTTTGAAAATACATTATTAATAACCATAGCACCACCTATCAATCATTATCATTTTCACTATAATAAAAATATTAAAAAAATATCATGGATAATTTTTCAAGGAAATCAAGATCATATAATACCAATATCAACAATCAAACAATTTTCCCAACAATTTTCTCCTCCTATACCTATAATTTTATTTAAAAAAACAGGACATTTTTTTCATAAAAAATTAATTGAATTAAAAAAAGAATTAGTTAAAAATATTTATTTAAAACTTTTTTACAAAGTACATAAAAATAAATAACATTTATTAAAACCTCTTTAACAATATAATGCTAATTTAATACATACATTAAATAAAATTTACTTAACATTCTAAATATTTTATGTTTACAATAAATAAAATATTTTAATTAAAATTTATCTTTCCTTAATACCAGGATTCTCTAAACTCAAAATACCTGTATTAAAATCATAAGCAAAAATCTCAGCATATCTAGCCCAATCTATCATTGTATGTAAAACTCTCTTAGATTCTTTTTCATCTAAATAATATTCAAGTTTATTTAAAAAATATTCTTCTGAAACTTGATGATCATACTTTTGATCTAATATATAACGTATATAACGTGCTAAAAATATTTTTTCTAACAAACAACAAGCAAATATTTGTTTACGACCTTGCAAATCAGCACTTGAAAATTGTATACCCAAAACACTAAGTTTAATTTTTCCATCAGATACATCAGCAAATCCTAATATAGTCAAACTTTCTAAAATAGGAAATAAATCATCAATATCCATCATTAACTCGTCTGCTAAATCCAACAATTCAATATTACCTTTAAAAAACTTCATAGTTTCAATTAAACCAGATAATTCTGCCGGATCAACATCTGGCAAACGATACCATAAATTAATCTGTTTCTTATTTCTAGTACACCTAGATTGATATCTAGGTTCGGTTGTCATTAATCTATAAACATGGTCTACAAAATCTCTAAATTCAGACTTATTAGGATTTCTAGGCTTTAATAAATTAACGTCAACTTCTGCTGAAATATATCCAGGGTCACTACCAAAAATAATAATACGATCAGAAAGCATAACTGCTTCTTCAATATTATGAGTAACTAATAATATTGCATTTATATTAGTTTTCTTCTGCTCCAATAACCTTAATAAATCTGATTTTAAATTTTCTGCCGTTAAAACATCTAAAGCAGAAAAAGGCTCATCCATAAGTAAAACATCAGGATCAACTACTAACGCCCTAGCTAATCCCACTCTCTGACACATACCTCCAGACAATTCTTTTGGAAATGCTGATTCAAATCCATCTAAACCAATAATATCAATAGTTTCAATAGAACGCATACGTCTTTCCTTTTTAGAAACACCTTGGGCCTCTAATCCTAATTCCACATTTTCTAAAACAGTTAACCAAGGCATTAAAGCAAAAGATTGAAAAACCATAGCAATACCAGGAACTGGACCAAAAATTTCTTTTCCACGATATATTACTTTTCCTGAAGAAGGAGGTATTAAACCAGCAATAATACGTAACAAAGTAGATTTTCCAGATCCTGATTTTCCAAGAATAGTAACAATTTCTTTATCTTTTAATTGAAAACTTATTTCATCAAATACCAATAAATCTTTCCTAAATCCTTTTTTAAAAAATTTAGAACATTTCTCTAAAGAAATAATAACTTTTGATGACAATACTGAATTACGAGCCATATACTTTTATTTAAAATAAACAACAACGATTTTTAGCTAAACGATAAAGTGGTTTCCAAATTAAATGATTAAACATCAAAACATAAATACACATTATAATCGTCCCTAAAATAACTTTAGAAAAATTATTATCTATTATATTCGTCTGAATATATCCTCCTAATCCATTTGCCTTTAAGACAATATTTCCCCAACTTACATATTCTGAAACAACGCTAGCATTCCAAGCTCCTCCAGAAGCAGTTATAGCTCCAGTAATATAAAATGGAAATATACTAGGAAACACTAAACGTTTCCACCATTTCCAACCTGTAAGATTAAAATTATCCGCAACCAAACGAAGATCACTAGGAATATTACTAGCCCCAGCAATAACATTAAATAATATGTACCATTGCATTCCAAGAATCATTAAAGGAGTTAAAAATATTTCAGTATTTAAATGAAAATAAACAATAATAATAACAAACAATGGATAAAATAAATTTGCAGGAATAGAAGAAACAAATTGAATAACAGGTTGAATTTTTTGAGAAAATTTTGGATTCAATCCAATATAAACACCAATAGGTATCCAAATCAAAGAACTTATTACTATTAAAACTAAAACTCGAATACTGGTTATAGCTCCAAGTAAACAAACATGAAAAATTTCTATTAAATTAAATTTCATCAAAACAAATTTAATTAATACCCAAATAATTGTTCCTATAAAAATTAAAATAAAGAAATTTAACAACCAATTAATTTGTTTTAAATATAAAAACTTAACAAAATTAAATTTTTTTATATATACTTTCTTAATCCAATAAGTATTAATAAAATGATCTTTAAATATACATATTTTTTTATATATTATCTTTATTAAGATACCACTTCTCATTAAATTAATTAACCATGATTTATACTCATCTTCATTAATACATTGTTTGATTTTAAATTTTTCTGACCAAACAATTAACGGTCTAAATAAAATTTGATCACAAAGAAAAATAATAATAACCATAGCAAAAATAGAATAACAAACAGCTAACAAATCACGACATTCAATTGCTAATGCAATATAAGAACCAATTCCAGGCAAATGAATACTATAATGAGCAATAGAAATTGCTTCTGATACTACAACAAAAAACCAGCTGGATGACATAGAAATCATTATATTCCATAACAAATTTGAAATAGAAAATGGAACTTCTATTTTCCAAAACTTTTGCCAAGCAGAAAGTTGAAAAATTTCTGCTACTTCTTTTAAATCATTAGGTAACAACCTTAATGATTGATAAAAACCAAGAACGATATTCCAAACCTGAGCTGTAAAAATCGCAAAAATAGAAGCAAATTCTGCACCAAGTAAACATCCTGGAAATAAATAAACAAAACTATTAACAGTAATAGATACAAAACTTAATACAGGAACCGATTGCAATATATCAATTAATGGTATAATAATTTTTTCAGCTTTATTACTTTTTGCTGCAAAAGTTCCAAATACAAAAGTAAATAAAATTGATAATATTAAAGCAATAAACATACGCAATACAGTACGCAACGAATATAATGGCAACTTAAATAAAGAGAGAGAAATTGGCAATTTCTGACCTATCTTATAAGGATATACCATTTGCTTTCCGGCTATAATAAATAAAAAACAAATCAAAAAAAACAATAAAAAAAACAATAAATCTGAACAATTAACAAAATTCTTAATTTTTTCTTTATAAATATACCGAAAACCACCACTATTATTATTATAATAACGCACAAAAGTAACCTAATTTCATAAGAACCATTGAGCCACCAAACTTTTAAATAATCATATCAACTACTAATATAAATACCTATATAAAACATGTTAAAATAATTCTATAAAATAAAACAAATAATTAATAATTATTAAAAAACTAATCTTTCAAAAGATTAATAATATAAAGCAATATATACCAAATCTTTATTAAAAATAAATATATCTATACTTTTCTTAATATAAATTAAAATAAACATAAATTACATAAAATTTAATGCATGGAATACAAAACAAAATATCACTACATCATATATACTTACTTGTATAACTTTAATATTATTATCTAATTACATAAAAATAAATTCTTTATTTTAAAACAAACTAACTAAAAAAAACAATCTAGAAAAATAGTTATTATTAATATATACATTAATATACTAACTACACAAAATTTTCATAACAAAAATATTATAATCTTTTATTGAAACAACATATAAAATTCTATTACCTATTTTTTGAAAAATATAAACTAAAATACTTTTCCACATCTAACGCAGCCATAGAACCAAATCCAGAAGCAGTAATCGCTTGCCTATAAATAGGATCCATAACATCACCACAAGCAAATACTCCAGAAATAGATGTTGACGTAGCCATTACATTATTACTATTCATATATTGATTAATATTATCAGTTCTAAAAAAATTAACAACAATAAATCCATCTTTATCAATTAACAACTGATCTTTGAATATATCAGTATTTGGTACAAAACCTATAGCAATAAAAACACCACTAACATCTAAAAATTTAGAACTTTTATTATTTAAATCATGTACAGTTATTCCATTAACTTTAGATCCATCTCCTAAAATATCAACTACTATATGATTCCATAATATTTCTATTTTACCATCATTAACCTTTTTAAATAACTTATCTTGTAAAATAAGTTCAGCACGTAACACATTCTTTCTATGAACTAAAATTACATGATCAACAATATTTGATAAATATAATGCTTCTTCCACTGCTGTATTTCCTCCTCCAATAACACAAACTTTTTTATTACGAAAAAAATATCCGTCACATGTAGCACAAAAAGACACTCCATGTCCTAAATATTTTTTTTCTGAACTTATGCCTAAAAATCTATGAGAAGAACCTGTAGCAATAATTAAAGCATCACAAAAATAAATATTCCTTTCCCCTTTTAAAAAAAATGGTCTACTCCTTAAATTTACATTAGTGACTCTATCATAAATAATATTTACATTCAACTGTAATACATGATCTTTTATATTCTTCATTAATTCTGGACCATGAAATCTATTAATATTTCCAGGCCAATTATCAACAGAAGTTGTAGTAGTTAACTGACCACCTGGTTGATCTCCTGCAATAATAATAGGATTTAAATTAGCACGAGCAGCATAAATAGCTGCAGTATAACCAGCAGGTCCTGAACCAATTATCATTAATGAATATTTATTAACAATACTATTCATAGTTAATTCATATTTTTATTAAATTACAAATAAGTATATTATTTAGAATATAATAAATACATATATCATTTTTTTATATAATTTACAATTATGGAAAAACATAAATCTCATTCTTTAAACAACACTGAAAAAAATCTTAAACGAAATATTTTAAAAAAATATTTAAAAGAAACTTACCTACTTATAATTATGATGTTATCAATATTTATTTTAATATCCTTATATTCTTATAATATTAATAACAATATAAAAAAATACATTCCTAATCAAGGAAACTATAAAAAAATATCTAATTACTGTGGAATTGTAGGATTATTCCTAGCAAATATATTATATTATCTCTTTGGATGTTTTTCTTTTTTTATCCCAATTTGGATATTGTATATAACATTCAATTTATTTATTTATAATTATAAAAATATTAAAATTCATTATACTGATATATATATAAAAAATATAGGATTCTTTTTATTTATAATTAGTGGAAATAGTCTATTAAATTTAAATTTTCAAAATCAAAATAATAATCTTACTTACCATAAAAATGGAATATTAGGAAAATTTATCTTAAATAATCTAGAAATTATTTTTAACAAAGAAGGAACAACATTAATACTTATAACAATATTTCTGATTAGTATAAATTTTATTACTAAAATTTCTTGGACTTATCTAATAAAAGAAATCCTATATACCCTATTTGCAATAATAAAATGGACTTTAAAAAAAATAAAAGTATTTTTTTTTATTAAAAAAAAAAAGCAAGATAAATATATAAAAAAAAACATTAGCAACAAAAATACTGATTTTATTCATAAACAAAACAAATCAATAAAAATACATAATAATAATAATAATTTAAAATTAAACACAATTTTTAAAAAACACCACACAAATTATACAAAAAGAAAAATAATAAATTTACCTAACACCATTCTTATAAAAAATAAAAAACAAAATAATTTAAATAAATATATAAAAAATAACAACAAATATATTGCAGAAAAAATTAAAAATACCCTATCACAATTTGGAATTAAAGCTAACGTAGTTAACATCCAACATGGACCAATTGTCACAAGATTTGAACTTCAATTACATTCTGGAACAAAAATAAAAACAATACTATCTTTATCAAAAGACTTAGCAAGATTATTGTCAGTCACTTCAATAAAAATTATTGAATCTATTCCAGAAAAAACCACTATCGGATTAGAATTACCAAATAAAATACAAAATCCCATAAAACTTTTTGATATCTTATCTTCCAAAGAGTATCAAAAATCATATTCCCCTATTACCTTAGGATTAGGAGTAAATACTATTGGTAATCCTGTCACTATCGATTTAAAAGAAATGCCACATATCTTAATTGCAGGAACAACAGGATCAGGAAAATCAATGAATATACACTCTATGATTCTCAGTATTCTTTTAAAATCCACTCCTAAACAAGTTCAATTTATCATGATCGATCCTAAAATAATTGAATTATCTATATATAATCAAATACCACATTTATTAATGCCAGTAATCACAGACACAAAAACAATACCAACAACCCTTAATTGGATCATTAAAGAAATGAAAAAACGTTTTTATTTAATGAATACTTTAAAAGTACGTAATATAGAAGAATTTAATAAAAAAAATTCTAAAATTAAAAAATTTAATTCAAAAAAAAATAAATATTTCATTAACAATCAAAATATACAAAACAATCTTCCATATATAATAATTATTATTGATGAATTAGCTGATATAATCTTAACAGAAAAAAAAAATATAGAATCACTAATTGTATACATAACACAAAAATCTAGAGCATCTGGGATACATTTTATAATATCCACACAACGACCATCAGTAAATATACTGACAGGAATTATCAAAGCTAATATTCCAGCACGCATCGCATTTCAAGTCTCTTCAAAAATCGATTCTTATATTATTTTAGATCAACAAGGAGCCGAACAACTATTAGGAAAAGGAGATATGCTCTATTTATCTCCTCAAAAAAAAATTACAAGAATACATGGCCCTATCATTAGTAATCAGGAAATAAATAAAATAATTAATTATTGGATTAATAAAAAACATTAATAATTATATAATTAATTAATCATTAATATTATATTTTTTTAATTTAAAAATTTATAAGATCCAAAAAATCTTTTAAATGTTCTTTGTTTTTTTCCTTTCTTAAATAAGAAAGTAAATTCTTCATAAAATATTCATATTTATTTTCAGTCAAAAACCCACGAATTAATTCAAAACGTAAATAAATACAATATGTATTTAACACATCAATTTCACAATAATTTCTAATATCCTCGATATTACCAGAATTAAAAACATCCCAAACTCTTTCTCCACTCATGTTAATTTTACCAGGAAACCCTAACATAGAAGAAATAATATCTAAAGATGCAAAAGCTGTACTTTGATATGCAGATAATATATCCATTAAATCAATATGTCGATAATGAAATCTATTTAAATAATTATTCCAACGAAATTCCTTTTTACAACTTCCTGTTTCCCAATAAACACGAGAAGAAACTTTATGTAACAAAGAACGGTAATGAATTACTGGTAAATCAAATCTACAACCATTCCAACTAACTAAAATAGGAACATATTTTTCAATTCCAAAAAAAAATCTTTTTAATAATTCCTTCTCACCAGATTGTATAGAACCTAAAGACCATACTTTAATATAATTATCATACTTAAATAATACAGAAATAACAATAATTTTTTGTAAAAAATGAGGAAAAAAACTATGTCCAACACTATCCTTCCTTAATGCACAAAGTGCTAAAAACACATCCTCATTTGAAAGACTATTTAAACTATAAATCTTTTTACCCAATTCAATATCAGGAATAGTTTCGATGTCAAAAACCATAATATTCATTTAATTTATAATTAAGCAAAATACTTCTTAATTCCATTTTAAATAATTAATAAAATGCAATTTATTAACTAATAATTTTAAAATTATATTAAAATCTAATTATATTTACATAAAATTATTAAAAAACTAATTAAATATTTCATTTTTATACAATTACCTTATTCTTTTTAAAAGACTTTACCTTGCTTTTTTCTATATCAAAATATACAATTCAGTCAATACATATTTTACATATTATAAAATTTATTTTACATATACTTCATAATATTCGATAAACATCGATATAAAAATTTTACTCAAAAAAAACAAATAATAATAACAATATGAACATAATATTACTAGGTTTTCCTGGATCTGGAAAAAGCACTCAAGGCAATATGATAGCTAATTATTTTAATTTATTACACATTTCTACCGGAAATATATTGAGATCAAATAAAAAATTGTTAAATATTAAAAATAATAATTTCAATTTAATAAAAAAAGGAAAACTATTACCAGATAACTTTATTACTAATGTAATAATGAAATATATTAAAAATTCTAAAAATAAAAATGGACTTTTATTTGATGGATTTCCAAGAACAATAAATCAAGCACAATCATTAAAAAAAAGGAATATTATTATAAATTTTATTATAGAACTTCAAATTCCAGAAAAAATATTAATAAAACGTATTTCAGGAAGAAGAATTCATCTACCTTCAGGAAGAATTTATCATATAAATTTTAATCCTCCAAAAATTTATGGAATTGATGACATTACAGGAGAGCCATTAATACATAGAGAAGATGACCAAGAAAATTCAATTAAAAATAGATTATACTCATATTATATTAATACAAAACCTATCATAAAATATTTTGACAACTGGAAAAAAATAAACTTTTCAGATTTCCCAAAATTTTATAAAATAAATGCAAATAAAGAAAAAGAAAAAATTTTTAAAAAAATTTTAAAATATATTCAAATATAAAATAATAAAAAACAAAACTAATAAAAAACATAAACAAAAAATTATTAATAGTATTTATAATAATCTTATATTTAAAATTTTTTCAGTTTTTATTTATTTACTAAAGATAAAAAGTACCTACTTATTTCATAAAATGAATTTTTAAAACTAATTTTTGCTAAAATACTTCTTTAAAATAAATAATTTATAAAATACTTTTCATATTTTTCAGGTATAATAAATAGCACTCAATCAATAACTAAAATTTTATTTATATAATGAATATTTCTATTAAGATAAGAAATATATTTCTAATAGGACCAATTGGATCAGGAAAAAGCACAATAGGAAAAATTTTAGCAAAAGAATTAAAATTTGAATTTTATGATTCAGACACTGTTCTTAAGAAAAGAACAGGAGCCGATATATCTTGGATTCTTGATATAGAAGGAATGGATGGATTTAGAAAAAGAGAAAAAAAAATTATAGAAGAATTAACAAAAAAAAATAATATAGTATTGGCAACAGGAGAAGGATCTGTCACAACAACAGAAAATCAGTATGCATTAACTTCAAGAGGAACTGTAATATATCTAAAAACTTCTTTACAAGAACAATATGAAAGAACCAAAAAAGATAATAAACACCCATTATTAAGAACAAAAAACATAAAAAATCAACTAAAAATCTTAAAAAAAGAAAGAGATCCAATATATATAAAATTATCTGATATAACATTTGAAACTGATAAACTAACAACAAAAACAGTATCAAATAACATTATAAAATATCTTTATAACAACATATTATAAACATTTATAAATAAAAAAATCATAAGAATAAATATAAATTTTCTTCTTCATAAAGAACTATTATAACATTCATAAAAAATTGTTTTATTTAATATTAAATTAATAATAAACAATCTTTCTACAAATATTTATTAACATAGTAATAAATAAATAATTTTAAAAAAACATATATAACGATGATATAAACAACAAAAAACAAATTATTAAAATATTTTCATTAAAAAATACTTTTTAATTATCTTATTTCAATAAAATATGTTTCATAATAGAAAAATATATAGAAACTAAAACTTCTAAACTCGATACAGAAACTCTTTCATTAATTTGATGAATAGTTCTATTGGTTAATCCCAACTCTATAGTATCTACACCATAACATGCAATAAATCTAGAATCAGAAATACCACCATAAGTTGAAATGTAAGGAAAATTATTTGTGACTTCTTTTACTGATTGAATACCAACATCTAACAAAAATTTACGTTTTAATAATAATGGTCTACTATTAAATTTCCACTTAATCGAATAACATATATTTCTTTTATCTAAACATAACAGTAATATTTTTTTTAACGACTGAAAATTTTGTTGACTTGAAAAACGAAAATTAAAATTAAGTACCAAACTTCCTGGTAAAACATTATTACCATAATTATATCCTTCATTAACCTTAATATATGTAGCTTGAAAAGAAGTATTTGGAAAATATTTATCATAACATTTATCAAACTTCTTATTAGATAACTCAAATAAAACTGAATTTAATTGATGTATTATATTTAAAGTATGATTTGGATACGCAACATGACCTTGCTTTCCTTTTAATGTCAATTCTCCATTCAATGAACCACGATGACCAACTTTAATACAATCTCCTACAAAATTATTGCTAGATGGTTCTCCAACAATACAAAAATCAGGAATAATTCCACTTAATTTTAATCTTTTCATAACATATGAAGTACCCAAATGAAATTGATCTCCTTCTTCACCACTAGTAAATAAAAATCCTATGCTACCATTAAATTTTGAAAAAGAATCAATAAATCTTTTAACTGCAACCATCATGGATGCAATAGCTCCTTTCATATCAGCAACACCACGACCATAAAACATCCCATTATCTTCTTTTAAACAAAAAGGAAAATAAATCCATTGATTTTCATCTCCAACAGAAACAACATCAGTATGACCTGCAAATACCAATAAAGGAGAAGATTTACCAATGAATGCAAAAAAATTAGAAACAGGGAAATTATTAAATTGATAACAACTGAATCCTATACATTTTAAATAATTCATAATATAATTCTGACATCCCATATCGTACGGAGTGACAGAAGGAAAACTTATTAATTTTTTTAAAATTGACTTAATATTATTATTTACACTCATAAAATATCAAATCCCATTACGCAAAATATCATTAATTTTTACTTTACAAAAAGTCTTTTTATCTACCTTTTTTACAATTACAGCACATGATAAACTATAATTTCCATCTCTACTAGGAAAACTACCTGGAACCACAACAGACCCATACGGTATACGACCATAACTAATAGATCCAGTCAATCGATTATAAATTTTAGTACTTTTTCCTATAAAAACTCCCATAGAAATTACAGAATAACTCTCTACAATAACTCCTTCTACTATCTCTGATCTTGCACCTATAAAACAATTATCTTCAATAATAGTAGGACTATCCTGTATAGGCTCTAATACACCACCTATTCCAGATCCACCGGATATATGAACATTATTACCAATTTGAGCACAAGAACCAACAGTTGCCCACGTATCAATCATAGTGCCATGACCAATATAAGCTCCAATATTAATAAAGCAAGGCATTAGAATTGAATTTTTTCCAATAAAAACTCCATTTCGTACAACAGCATAAGGAACAACACGAATATTTTTTTTATTAAATTCATTCTCTGAAAACTTTGAAAAACGAAATGAAAACTTATCATAATATTTACAATATTTACAATCAATAACTAAATTTTTATTTAATTTAAAATAGAGAAAAATAGCTTTTTTAACCCAAGAATTAACGATCCATTTTCCAAATTTCTTTTCAGCAACTCTATATTTTCCATTATTTAATCCAGAAATTACATTATTTACTGCTATAATTATCTGATTAAAAATCTTATCAGAAGAAGATAATAACTTTCGTTTTTTATAACCGTACTCTATTATTGATTTTAGATCAAACATTTTGTATTTTCTTATTCAACTTTAAAAAATAATTTAATATAAAAATATTTTTTTAATTAATAAAAATTAATCATATATAACAAAATTTATCAAAAATAATAAATTTGCTTGCAACATCTATATAACACAATCCTATTGATAAATTTAATTTATTATCTGTTTATAAAAACATACCAATTTTATTTTTTTTTTCAAAAACAAAAAATAAAAATAATCTTTATACTCAACATATTTTAAAATCTTTTATTAACCTATACATATTTTTTATAAGGAAGATAATTAGGCACCCAAAATGAATTTTCTACAACTTTTTCTATATCAGAATTAACAACATTAACTCCAGCAATATTTTCAATAATAGCAGTTTCAGCCACAGAAATAGCTATTTTTTTAGATATAAATTGAATTTTATCTAAATACGGTAGCAAAGATAAAGAAATATCAGTTTTAGCCGGAGAATATTTTCTTAACACCTGTATTGCCGACCAAATCATGTTTTCAGACAATCTTCTTGCTTTTACAGAAGAAATTCCTAACCCTATACCAGGAAAAATAACAGCATTATTACACTGAGTAATTTCCAATAATTTATTCTTATAACAAACTTTTGGAAAAAACGTACCTGTAGCTACAACTGCTCTTCCATTACTCCATTTTATTATATCTTCTGGATGTGCTTCAATTTTCTCAGCTGGATTCGATAAAGCAAATATAATAGGCGAACTATGTTTTGCATAAAAACATAAAGATCTAATAATTTTTTCAGAAAAAGCTCCATATTGACCAGATGTTCCAATTAAAATAGTAGGACGTACCATACGTATAATATTTAATAATGAAAGATCATTTTGAATAAAACAAGGCCATTTCAAAATTTCATAAATTTTACGAGCATAAGGTTTTTGAAAGACTTTTAATGAAACATCAGAATCTATTAATAAACCTTGTTTATCTATAAGCCATAAACATGAAAATGCTTTCTCCTTAGAAAAACCTAAACGTAACATTGCATCAACAATTTGATTACTTATACCAATACCAGCAGATCCAGCACCAAAAATAATAATACGCTGATTTTCTAACTTTTGATTAGTAATGTCCAAAGCAGATAACAGAGCTGCCAAAGTAACAGCGCCAGTCCCTTGAATATCATCATTAAAAACACATATATCTCTTTTAAATTTATTTAAAATAAAATTTCCATTAACACTACTTAAATCCTCCAAATGCAAAAAAACTTTTGGAAAATATTTTTTTACTTTGTCAATAAAACAATAAATAAAACTATTATAATCTTCTACCGATATACGTAAATGTCTATATCCTAAATAAAAAATATTATTTAACAAATCAACATTATTTGTACCAACATCCAAAAATACAGGTAATATACGATTAGGATTAATTCCACCACAAACAGTATAAATTATCAATTTCGCTACAGATATTTCTATACCACCTATTCCTTGATCTCCTATTCCAAGAACACACTCACCATCTGTAACAATAATAATATCTATATTAGAATATAAAGTATTATTTAAAATAATATCTAACCTATTAATATCTTCAAAAGAAATATATAAACCATTTCCTCTACGAAATTCATAATTAAAATTTTCTACAGCCAAACTAATATTTGGAGTATAAATTATATTTATCATTTCATTTAAATAACAAGATAACAATTTGTAAAAAAGAACGTAATTCTCATTACGTAAATTATTTAAATAAATATATTTTTGAATATTACTTTTATAGTTTGAATACTGTAAATAAGCTCTTCTCACTTGTTCTTCTAAAGTCTCAACTCTATTAGGAAGATTACCAAACAAAGAAAATATACAACGTTCTTCATGGGTAAATGCTGTTCCTTTATTTAACCAAGGAATACAAAGCAAAACCTCTCTTTCTATGGAAGTTTCAAGTACTAATTCATTACTATATTTATTATATGTTATTCTATAATTCAACATAATTATTAAAAATAAAAATTAAAACTAAAATTTATAAAAATTATAATTACTATCTAAAATAAAAATCTTCAAAAAAACTATGAAAATTCTTTAAATAATTATATGATAATATATATATAATCTCAAATTTAGATCATCTAAATTTTTAGAATTTATTGTTTAAAAAAACTTTAATTTAAAATTAATAAAACTACTTAAAAAGTAAAATACAATTTTTTTAAAAAAATATTTTTTTACACATATATTAATATATAAAAATATCTTATGAAAATATTAATAAGTAACGATGATGGAATATATTCTCCCGGAATCAAGTTTCTTAAAAAAGAAATGTCACTTATAGCAGAAACTATTGTTATAGCACCAGATCGAAATTGTAGTGGGTATAGTAATGCTTTGACTCTCACAAAACCTTTAAAAATTAATAAATTAAAAAATAATTATTACAGTGTAACTGGAACACCAGTTGATTGTGTTCATCTAGGACTTACAGGATTAATTAATAAAAAATTTGATATTGTAATATCAGGAATTAATGATCAACCTAACTTAGGAGATGACATATTATATTCAGGAACAATAGCTGCAGCTATGGAAGGTAGATATTTAAAACTTCCAGCAATTTCATTATCAATATCAAAAAATAAAAATGATAATATTTATTATTACAATGTAGCTGCCATTATTGCACGTCAATTAGTAACTAATTTATATAAAAACATTTTTCCACCAAAAACAATACTAAACATAAATGTTCCCAATATTCCATTAAATAAAATAAAAGGAATAAAAATATCTAGACTAGGAACACGACATTATCCAAAATCTTTAATTAAAGATTATGATCCAAGAGGAAATAAAATATATTGGATTGGTTTACCTGGATTAAAATCTGATACTGGTCCTGGAACAGATTTTTATGCTATTAAAAATAACTATATTTCTATTACACCAATAAATACAAATCTAACCAATTATAGAATTTTTAATGAATTAAAAATATGGATCAATTCTATCCATATAGAATACGACATAATTAAAAATTAACAAAAATTATCTTTCTTTAATCTCATATACTTAAATACAGATAATATATCTTTAATAGACACACTACTAGATTTAGAAAAATATTTATTTATAATGTTTGTTTGTATACGCAAAAATGGATTAATTTTTTTTTCCATTCTTAACGTAGATGGCAATGTACAATATATATTTTTTTTTAATAAAAATCTATAATATTCGTATGCATAAATATTATTAGATTCTACTGTCAAAGCAAAACGTAAATTATTTAAAGTATATTCATGAGCACAAAACACTTTAGTATTTTCCGGTAATAACATTAATTTCATTAAAGAAAAATAAAGCTCTGAATAAGATTTGTTATCATTATACACTCTGCCACACCCTCCAGAAAATAAAGTATCCCCACAAAATAACCACCGTTGATTATATTCATAATAACTAACATGAGTAGCGGTATGACCAGGAGTTTCTATTACATAAAATTTCCAATCAAAAACATTTAAAACATCGCCTTCCATTACTATATAATTTACTATAGATAATTTTTTGTCTTTTGGACCAAAAACCAATGCATCAGGATAATAATATATTATTTTTTGAATTCCAAAAATATGATCAATATGCGAATGAGTAATTAAAATAACATTTATTTTAAAATCATTTTTCTTAACATAAGATAAAAGATTATTAGAATCTCCTGGATCAACACAAAAAATATTACTTTTTTTATCCATACCAATCCAAATATAATTATCTTGTAAAGATTTTATAGGAAAAATTTTCATAAACTCTTTTTAAAAAATAAAAAAATATCTTTAAATTAAAAAAATCATTATAAAATTATTTTATAAAAACTTTCACTAAAAACCTAAAATTTTTAATGAAAGTAAAATATTTCGCAATAAACTTAATATTGTCATAGGACCAACACCTCCTGGAACAGGAGTAATCCAAGAAACTTTTCCATTTACAGCATTAAAATCAATATCACCTCTTAACTTTCCATTCTTCAATCTATGAATACCAACATCAATAACAATTTGACTAGATTGTAACCAATTAACAGATATCACATTAATAACACCAGTAGCTAAAACAACAATATCAGCTTTTTTAATATAATTTTTTAAATTTAATGTTAATCTATGACAAACTGTAACCGTAGCTCCAGAATTTAAAAACTCTAAAACAATAGGCCTGCCAACAATAATAGAAGATCCAACAACCACAACATATCGTTTTTTAATAGAAATTTTATAATAATCTAATAAACTAATAATTCCAAAAGCAACACAAGGCCTAAATAAAGGATTACTTTGTACCAATTTCCCTATATTATAGGGATGAGATCCATCAACATCTTTAAAAGGATTAATAGATTCTATAACATTATTGATATTTATCTTTTTAGGTAAAGGAAATTGAACTAAAATCCCACAAAAATTTTGATCATTATTTAAGTTTCTAATTAATTTAATTAATTCCTTTTCTGTAATATCAGAAGGATTATTAAAAATATAAAAATCAATCCCAATTTTAGAAAAAATCTTACACTTATTTTTAACATAAATTCTAGAAGAATCATAATTTCCAACCATTATTACAGCTAATCCAGGAAAATTTATTTTTCCATACCTCATTTTTTTTATATTCCACTGAATATTTGATATGTAATCATTTAAAATTTTTTTCCCGTCTAAAAGCAAAGTTTTCATAATAAAATAATAAAGCTTTTAAAATATTTGAAAATAAAATTTCATTAAACTTAAATAAAACACTTCTTAACAAAACTGTTTTGTACAAAAATTACAATATTTAACAAGTATAAATAAAAATATTAAAAAAAAAGAAAAATAAAGAAAAAATAAAATTTTAAATATATAATCATTACTATATCTTTGAAAAGATATTTTATTTAAAATTAGAAAATTTAAATAAAATGATATATCAATTAAATTTATCTATTTAAAACAAAATATTTTCATTCATAAATACTAATATTTATATATTAAACATAATTAATAATAAATTAAATAATAATCATTTTTTTATTAAACTAAATATACTATTCAACAAATCAAATACTACTGTAAAACACCTATAAAATATCTAAACAAAAAATAAAAATTTTTTATAACATAAATTTAATTTATTTTACAAAATTAAAAAAATTTTATGATAAAATTTACAAAAATTTATCGATATAAAACTAATAATGAAAAATAATAACAATAATAATTTTATCAAACAAATAATTAAAAACTATTTACTAAAAAACAAAAATAAAAAAATAATAACAAGATTTCCACCAGAACCAAATGGCTATCTACATATTGGTCATGCAAAATCTATATTTCTTAATTTTAATATTGCTAAAGAATTTAAAGGAAAATTTCATATACGTTTTGATGACACAAATCCTAAAACAGAAACTTTAGAATTTGTAAAAAATATAATAAAAGATATACAATGGTTAGGATTTAAATCCTTTTCAATAAAATATTCCTCAAATTATTATCATAAACTATACAAACACGCTATCTATTTAATTAAGTCAGGAAAAGCATACGTTGATAGTTTAAGTCCAGAAGAAATACAAAAATATAGAGGAACTATAAACTGTCCAGGTACAAATAGTCCATACCGAAACAGATCAATATCAGAAAATCTATCATTATTCTTACAAATGAAATCCGGAAAATTTCCAAATGGCTCTCATGTATTACGTGCAAAAATAAATATGAAATCTCCAAATATTAATCTTAGAGATCCTATCTTATATAGAATTTGCCACACATCACACCAAAAAACTAAAAAAAAATGGTGTATTTATCCTATGTACGATTATGCACAACCAATATCAGATTCTATAGAAAATATTACACATTCATTATGTACTTTAGAATTTCAAGATCATAAAAAACTATATAATTGGTTTATAAAAAACTTACCCAACACATCATCCATACCAACTCAAATTGAATTTTCTAAACTTTCTTTGACTCACACTTTAACAAGCAAAAGAAAAATAAAATTTTTAATAAAAGAAAAAATTGTTTCAGGATGGAATGATCCTAGATTACCCACAATATGTGGAATGAGAAAAAGGGGATATCCACCATCATCAATTAAACAATTTTGTGAATCTCTTGGAATTTCTAAAAGTGAATCTATTATCGATTATTCAGTTTTAGAACAATATGTAAGAAATGATTTAAATAAAACAGCAAAAAGAGCATTTTGTGTAATTAATCCATTAAAAATAATTATAACAAATTATCCAAATCATAAAATAGAAAAATTTGATGCTACATATTATCCACAAAAAAAATATTTAACAAAAGATCGCATAATCCCATTCAGTAAAGAATTATATATTGAAAAAAATGACTTTATAGAAAATCCACCAAAAAAATATTTTCGTTTATCAATGAACAATGAAGTACGATTAAAATATTCATATACGATCCGTTGCACAAAAATAATCCGTAATAAAAACGGAGAAATTATTGAACTACACTGTATATATGATAAAAACTCTCTTAAAAATAAAATATATAATAAAAAAAACAAAGGAATTATTCACTGGGTTTCCATTGCACACGCACATAAAGTAAATATTATTCAATATAATAAATTATTTACAAACAAAAATCCAAATTCTGAAAAAAATTTCTTAAAATTCTTAAATCCATACTCAATGACAATAACAACTGGATGGTGTGAACCATCGTTAGCAAATCAACCAATTAACGAAATCTTTCAATTTGAAAGAATAGGTTATTATCAAGTAAAAAAAACAAAATTAAATAAAACATCTATTTTTCATAGAATCGTAGATCTTAAAAATAAATGGAATATACAGAAAGGAACATCTTAATGTTATATTTATATAATTCCTTAACAAATAAAAAAGAACTATTTAAACCAATTACCCATAAAACAGTACAAATATATGTTTGCGGAATAACCGTATATAATGACTGCCATTTAGGGCATGCAAGAACAATGATTGTATTTGATACAATTATTCGATTTTTAAAATTTAAAGGATTTACTATAAACTACATACGCAATATAACAGACATAGACGATAAAATTATTGCTAAAGCTAAAGAAAAAAATATTTCTATATATAAATTAACTAATAATTACATTAAAAAATTACAAAAAGATACCAAAAACTTAAATTTAATAAAACCCAATAAAGAACCAAGAGCCAGCCAATATATAAAAAATATTATCAATATAATAAATAAACTTATTAAAAAAGGATATGCTTATCCGGATTATAATGGAAATGTATATTTCAAAGTAAAAAATTTTAAAGACTATGGAAAATTATCTAAAAAAAATATTTCAAAACTTATTATTGGAACAAGAACAAATATTTTAAAAAATAAAAAATCTCCACTAGATTTTGCACTATGGAAAAAATCTAAAAAAAATGAGCCAAATTGGTCATCTCCATGGGGAAATGGAAGACCTGGATGGCATATAGAATGCTCAACAATGATCATGAAAGAAATAGGATCACAATGCGATATCCATGGAGGAGGAATAGATTTACAATTTCCACATCACGAAAACGAAATAGCACAAAGTGAAGCAATTAACAAAAAAATACCATCTAACTACTGGATTCATGTTGGATTACTAACTACTGACAACAAAAAAATGTCAAACTCTATAAAAAATACTCTAACTATTCAAAAAATTTTACAAAAATACCATTCAAACATTATTAAATACTTTTTCCTAAATAGTCACTACAGAAGTCCTTTAATCTATAATGAAAAAGAATTACAAAAATCAAAAACATCTCTAAATACCTTATATAAATGTTTAAAATATATAAAAACAAAATATAATACATTAAATCAACATTGGATCAAAAAATTTCAAACAGCAATGAATGACGATTTCAATACACCAAAAGCACTATCTATCTTATTCGAATTAAAAACTAATATTAACAAAACACATTCTCCACATCTTGCAATAACTCTACGATATTTAATGTCATTACTAGGATTAACAATACCCAAAACAAATAATAATAAAACAACAAAATCGAAACATTTACTTACTAATAAAAATAACCAATATATAAAATATTTATTAAAAAAACGAGAAAAAGCAAGAAAAGAAAAAAATTGGAAAAAAGCAGATATTATTAGAGATACATTAATTAAACTAGGTATAAAAGTAGAAGATAATATTAACTCTACAAAATGGTTTAAAATCTCTAAATAAATTCTATTCAAAATTAAAAAAAATACTTTTTAATATAAATATTGTATTAAATTACACTATCTATAACGAAATAAATAAAAACTTATATATTGAAAAACATATAGTATATATATATACTACTATTCATAAAATTAATTTTTTATAATTGTGTATTTAACTAAAATTCAATACTTTTTTTAAAAAACCTTAACATGAACATTAAAACATACTATTATGAACTGCTTATTTTGTGAAATAATTAATAAAAAAATTAAATCGGACATTATTTTAATGACATCAAAAGTTATTATTATACAAGATATAAAACCTCAAGCTCCAATACATTTACTCATTATACCAACAGAACATATACCAACTATAGATGAAATAAATCAAAAAAATATATATGTCATTAACAACATTATATTAAATGCAAAACTAATCGCTGAAAAAAAACAAATAAACAAAAAAGGTTATAGATTAATATTTAATGTTAACAAACAAGGAGGTCAAAAAATAAATCATATACATTTACACTTATTGGCAGGTCGTCAAATGAAATGGCCACCTGGATAAAAATGCAAGAACTATATAAAAAAATTTTAGAAACTATTGGAGAAGATGTAAAAAGAGACGGATTAAAAAAAACACCAGAACGAGCAGCGAAAACTTTTCGTTATCTTACTAATGGGTATAAAAAAGATCTTAACAAAATAACTAATAACTCTATTTTTCAATCTGACATTAAAGACTTAATTCTTATTAAAAAAATAAAAATATATTCTATATGTGAACATCATTTATTGCCATTTCTAGGATACTGCCATATTGGTTATATACCAAATGGGAAAATATTAGGAATCTCTAAAATAGTAGAGATTATTGAATGTTATTCCAGACGTTTACAAATACAGGAACGATTAACTACAGAAATAGCCAACTACATTTCATATATCTTACAAGCGAAAGGAGTTGGAGTTATGATTGAAGCTAAACATCTATGTATAGAAATGAGAGAATTTAAAAAACAAAACCCTTATATAACAACACTATCTATGACAGATGAAATAAAAAATAAACCTTATAAAAGAAATGAATTTCTCACACTAATAAAATAAAATATTTATTTAAATCCAACACCATCAAACAACTATATTTTATTTTATATATCTTTCTTATATTTATCTAAAATTTCTGATATAACTATACCAATATTTTCTGGAGAATAAACAATATTCACACCAACACTTTCTAAAGCAAAACATTTATCTTTAGCCATACCTTTACCATTAGATATTATAGCACCAGCATGACCCATACGTTTATCATAAGGAGCAGTTACACCTGCTATATACGCAACAACTGGCTTTTTTATATATCTCTTAATAAAATCAGCAGCTTTTTCTTCTAAAGATCCACCAATTTCTCCAATTAATACAATTAAATCAGTCTTATCATCTTTTTCAAATAAATACAAAACATCTACAAAATCCATTCCTATAATGGGATCACCACCTATTCCAACACAAGTACTTTGCCCAAAACCACTATCAGTAATACATTTAACTGCTTCATATGTTAAAGTACCAGATCTAGATACAACACCTATGTTTCCTGTTTTATGAATAAAACCTGGCATAATACCTATTTTACATTCTCCTGGAGTAATAATTCCAGGACAATTAGGACCAATAAAATTTATTTTCTTATTTAATTGTAAATAATACTTAATTTCTAACATATCTAAAATAGGTATACCTTCGGTAATACAAACAATTAATCGAACATCAGATTCTATAGCTTCTAAAATTGAATCCTTACAAAAAGGAGCTGGAACATAAATAACAGAAGCATCCGCATTAGTTTCTTTGATTGCTTCTAAAACAGTATCAAATACCGGTAATCCCAAATGATAATTACCTCCTTTTCCTGGGGTCACACCACCAACAAACTTAGTACCATACTCAATTGATTTTTTACAATGAAAAGTTCCTTGCTTTCCAGTAAAACCTTGACAAATTACTTTTGTATTCTTATCAATCAGTATACTCATTTTAATATAGTTCCTAATTTACTTATTTCAATTATAATTAATTTCTTAATACTCTCTTTACATAGTAAGATTAACAATTTTCCTTATAGCATCAGTTATATTAATAAAACTAATAACATTTGCAAAATTAAATTTCTTCAATAAGCTAAAAGCTAAATTGGAATTATTTCCATTCAACCTAATTACAATAGGTATATCAATATAAATATTTTTAATAGCAAATATTATACCATCAGCAATAATATCACAACGAACAATACCACCAAAAATATTAATTAATACACCCTTTATCCTTTTATCTGAAAAAATAATCTTACACGCTTCAACGACTTGATCTCTTGTTACACTTCCACCTACATCTAAAAAGTTAGCAGGAACACCTCCATAAAACTTAATCATATCCATTGTTGCCATAGCTAAACCAGCTCCATTCACCATACAACCTATATTTCCATTTAAAGAAATATAATTTAAGTTCCACTTTGATGCCCAACTCTCTTTATAATCTTCCTGTTTTATATCTCTCATTCCTTTTAAATAACTTTGACGATACAAAGCATTATCATCTACTCGTATTTTCCCATCTAAACATATATATTCATTATTATTAGTTAAAACTAAAGGATTAATTTCTAGCAAAGACAAATCATACTTAAAAAACATTTCACTAACTTTCTCAATTAAAAAAACAAAATTTTTTAATAATTCATCTTTTAAACCTAATTTAAATGCAATAGACCGTAACTGAAATGGCATAATCCTTAAAAAAGGATCTATACAAAATTTAAAAATTTTTCCTGAATCCTTTTTAATAGATTCTTCAATATCCATTCCACCAAAATCAGATACCATTAAAATAATCTTTTGTTTAAAATTATCTACGGTAATTCCTAAATAAAATTCTTTGTTAATCTCTCCGATTTTTTCTTCTAATAAAATTTTTTCTACAGGAAAAATTGAATGAGATTCTTTTCCAATCGATAATTTTTTATGTAGCAAAGAATTTATTGTATTAACTATATCCATTTTATTATTTGATGTAAACTTTACCCCACCATTTTTCCCTCTCTCACCAGAATGAATTTGAGCTTTAATAACCCATTCTAATATATGATTATATTTAGAAATAAATAATAAGGCTTCATCTACATTAAAAACAACTTTTCCAATTGGAACTTTTAAACCAAAACTAACAAATAATTGCTTAGATTGATATTCATGTAAATTCATTATTCTTTCTCTCTTTTAATATAAAATACATAATTTAAATTTCTAATAATAAACATGCAGGATCTTCCAAAAATTTTTTTATGGAAAGAACAAATTGTATGGAATCTTTTCCATCAATTAAACGATGATCATAAGAAAAAGCAACATACATCATGGGTTTTATAACAATTTTCCCATATTCAACAATAGGACGATCTTCAATTTTATGCATACCTAATATTCCAGACTGAGGAGGATTAATAATAGGAGTTGACAATAAAGAACCAAAAACACCACCATTAGTAATAGTAAACGTACCACCATTCATTTCTTCGATAGTTAATTTATTTTCCATCACTTTATTAACATAATCTTTCATAGTATTTTCTATATCAGCAATATTCATTTTATCTACATTTCTTAATACCGGAACAACCAATCCTCTTTTACTGGAAATCGCAACACCGATATTGTAATAATTATGATAAACAATATCATTGCCATCAATAAAAGCATTAATAATAGGATATTTCTTTAAAGATTCTACAACAGCTTTAACAAATAAAGAAATTAATCCTAATTTAACATTATATTTTCTTTTAAAACTTTCTTTATATTTATTTCTTAAATTAACAATCGCATCTAAATTAATCTCATTAAAAGTTGTTAACATAGCAGAATTATTTTTAACATAAAGCAATCTTTCAGCAATCTTAGATCGAATACTATTCATTGGAACTCTGATTTCCTCACTTTTATTTAATAAAAGTGAATTTATATCAACATCATTAGCACAATTTTTATTTTTTTCTTTAAAAGAATTTTCTTTATATTTGTTATAATAAATATTATTCTTTTTAAAAAAACTTTGATTATCTAGATGATAAACATCATTCGAACTTAAACCTTTTATTTTAATTAATCTTCTTTGAGAAGGAGACATTATATTTTTACTTGTTTTATCTAAAATTTTATCAGCTTTAATATCATAATCTTCCTTAATTTTTTCCGTTAATTCTCTTGTATTATCCAAAAATGATTGATGATTCATATCACTAATTTCAATATAAGCTAATAAATCATTGGATTTAACCTTATCACCTATAGAAAAACAAATCTTTCTCAATATTCCATCTACAGAAGATGGAACTTCTAAGATAATTTTATCTGTTTCCAAATCAACAATATTTTCACTACAAATTACCTTATCACCTACTTTTTTATGAAAAGCTACTACAGTCGCCTCTAATACTGATTCCGGTAATAAAGGAACTTTAACTTCAAATAACATATTTTAAAAAACCTTTATTTTAAATAAATAATATATTACCCAATATATAACATAACATTTTTCATATACAAAATATTTAATAATTACATAAAAAAACAATTTAAAAATTAATAACAATTATTATATATTTCTATACTAAAGCTATAAACTAATAGCATCCTCAATAATTTTTCTTTGTTCAACAATATGTTGTTGAAAACTTCCTACAGCAGTTGAAGCTAAACAACCTCTTCCGATATAAATAAAATTTATATTCCTAACTTTTAAATATCTTTCAAGATTTATTTTAATAAATCTCCAAGCTCCTTGATTTTTAGGTTCTTCTTGACACCAAACTACCGTTTTTACTAAAGAGAACTTGTCTATTTCGTTTAAAATTTCCTTTTTAGGAAAGGGATATAATTGTTCTAACCTAATTAAATGAATATTAGTTATATTTCTTTCTTTTTTTCTATTAAAAATCTCATAATAAATTTTACCACAACATAATATTATTTTATCAATTTTTTTTTCTTCAACTATATTTATTTTAGAATAAATTGTATAAAACTTTCCAAAAACAAAATCATCTATAGACGAAACTGATAATTTATTTCTTAACAAACTTTTAGGCATCATTATTATCAATGGTTTTTTTATATTTCCTATAACTTGTCTACGTAATACATGAAAAACTTGAGAAGGTTCCGTTGGTATACAAACCTGTATATTATTTTGTGCTGATAATTGTAAAAATCTTTCTATTCTAGCTGAAGAATGTTCAGGACCTTGTCCCTCATAACCATGAGGTAAAAATAAAACTAATCCAGAAGAAATCCCCCATTTACTTTCTCCAGAAACAAGAAATTGATCAATAACAACTTGAGCAACATTTGCAAAATCTCCAAATTGAGCTTCCCAAATAACTAAACAATGAGTATTAAAAATAGAATAACCATATTCAAAAGCCAATATAGATTCCTCAGAAAGAGGAGAATTAATTATTGCAAAATTTCTTCCATAATTACTTGCCATAACATGCAACGGTCTATAAACACTATCAGTTTCCATATCATAATATATCGCATGTCTATGACAAAATGTTCCACGAATACTATCTTGCCCTGATATTCTAATATCATAACCATCATGTAATAAACTAGCATAAGTAAGTATTTCTGAATATCCCCAATTTATTGGAAGATTTCCAACAGACATTTTTTTTCGTTCTACTATAATTCTTTTAACAACAGGATGAAAAATAAAATTATCTGGAACATAACTTATATCTTTAGAAATTTTCATAAAAACTTTTTTAGATATTCCTGTACAAACAATATTCTTATTATCTTCTCTACAAGATGTTACTAAATAACTTTTATCAAAATTACTCTTTTTAGAAAATTCATTTTGTAAATTATCCACTAAAATCTGATCTTTTTCTAACAAAAAAGAATATTCTTTAATAAAAGAAATTATTTGTTTCCTATCTATAATTTTTTCTTCAATAAGTTTTTTAATATATAACTCTAAAACTGTAGGAATTTTTTTAATTTCTCTATACATATTTGGTTGAGTAATAAATGGATCATCAATTTCATTATGTCCATGACGTCTATAACAAATTATATCAATAATAACATCTCTCTTAAAACGCATTCTAAACTCAAAAGCAATCTTAATAACAAACAACGCAGATTCAGGATCATTTCCATTAACATGAAAAACTGGTATTTCAAACATTTTAGCTATATTTGTACAATAAAAAGTAGATCTTAAATCATATATATTATCAGTTGTAAAACCAATTTGATTATTTAATACAATATGTATTGTTCCACCAGTAGTATAATTATCAATACGTGATAAATTAAATGTTTCCATAACAATACCCTGTCCAGAAAATGCAGCATCCCCATGAATGATTATAGGAAGAACAGTATTTTTTTCTTTTAAATCATTATTTTTACTTAATAAAGCACGTGAAATTCCTTCAATCACAGGGTTTATAATTTCTAAATGTGATGGATTAAAAGATAAATAAACATGAATAATATTTCCATCAATACTAAATAAATTAGAAGAACATCCCAAATGATACTTAACATCCCCAGTATAATATTTACTAAATTGATCTTCTTTATTAGGTTCATTGAATAAATCACTTACTTTTTTTCCCATAATATTAGATAACATATTTAAACGACCTCTATGTGCCATACCAATAACAATATTTTTAATTTTATTTTTTCCTGAAATATTGATTATTTCCCGAATAACTGGAATTAATACATCTCCCCCTTCTAAAGAAAATCTTTTTTGACCAACATATTTAATACTCAAAAATTTTTCAAATTCATTAGAAGCTATTAAATTTCTTAATATAAAATATTTTTTTTCTATAGAAAAATTTTGTTTACTTTCAACTGATTCTAAATATTGTTGAATCCAATCAATCATGACTTCATCGTGAATATGTAAATATTCAACTCCAATATTTTTACAATAAACTTCTTTTAAATTACTTAAATTTTTATTTAAATCTATCTGAAATTTGTTAATATAATCATGAATAAAAAAAGATTGATTTACATCAAAATTATTAAATTCATATGTATCTATATCTAATTTTTTTTTAATAAAACTATTTTGATTCATTTTTCCTAAAAAAACTAACGGATTCAATGAAGCTAAATAATGTCCAAAATTTCTATAAGAATTTACTAAATCTTTTATTTTACTATTTATGATAAATTGTTTAATCCTTTCATTATTGTTAAAACTTAAAATATCAATAGAACTTTCTTTTTTATTTAAAACTATCTTCTTAATCAATACTTCATTATCTAATTCTTTAAATTTATTAAAAACACTTTTCCAAATATTAGAATTTAACAATGAATTATTTATAAAATCTTCATATAAGTTACAAATATAAAATATATTATCTATAGATAACTTAAAAATTAAATTCACCTTACTTAAATTTTTATTTAAATCTTTCATTTCTCTATTTATAAAATACTTTCATTCAAATTCTTATAATTTAAAAAAACATCTTTAATAATTTTAAACGAATTCTTGAAATAATCTCTGTTATATTAATATTTTTTGGACATACAGTAGTACAATTCATAATAGACCTACAACGAAATACACTAAACGGATCTCGTAATTGATAAAGTCTATCTAACTTCTTCGTATCACGACTATCAACTATAAATCTATATGCTTGAACAAGAGCAGCTGGCCCAACAAATTTATCCGGATTCCACCAATAAGAAGGACAAGAACTAGAACAACAAGCGCATAAAATACATTCATATGAACCATTTAATTTTTCTCTATCATTTTGAGATTGTAAATATTCAGAATAAAACATTTTTTCCTGATCATTTAATAAATAAGGTCTAATACGCGCATATTGTTTATAAAAAGTACTTAAATCTACCACTAAATCACGTATTACAGGAAAACCTGGCAATGGTTTTAATATTAATCTTTTACTTTTTATAGAAAATATTTTCGTAATACAACTTAAAACATTTTTTCCATTAACATTTATAGCATCAGAACCACAAACTCCCTCTCTACATGAACGTCTAAATACAAGTGTAGAATCTTGTTCTAATTTTATTTTTTCCAAAACAGAAAGTAACATAATATCCTTGTTATAAGGAACATTAACTACATAATTTTTCATGTAAGATTTACTATCCTTATTAGGATAATAACGATAAATTGATAAATATATTTTTTTAAAATTACTCAAAATTTTTTTCCTTTTTTTATTTAATTAAAATATTAACTAATAAACACGTTCTTTTGGACTGAAAGACTTAATAAATTTTGTATCAACATTAACAGATCGAAAAGAAACAGTTTCATTTTTCTTAAAAAACAAAGTATGTTTCATCCAATTAACATCATCTCGTTTGGGAAAATCTTCTCGAAAATGAGCTCCCCTACTTTCTGTCCTAATTAATGCCGATTTTGCAGTAGCAAATGCAACTTCCATCAAATTATCTAATTCTAATACAAAAATTCTTTCAGTATTAAAAACTTTACTCTTATCAAGCAAAATAGCATGATTTAAACGTTCTTTTAAAAATTTCAATTTATCTATACCCAATTGCATTAATTTCCCTGTCCTAAAAACTCCAAAATTATCTTGCATAATTCTTTTCATTTCCTTATATATTAAATAAGGATTTTCTCCATCTTTATCTTTTTTATTTTCCCATTTTAAATAACGAGATAAAGAATTAGTAATATCATCATTACTAATAAATTTATCAAGACTAGGAATTGTTTTTAGTTTCCACATACTTTCTATATGTAATCCAACAGCTTTCCCAAAAACTATTAAATCTAATAAAGAATTTCCTCCCAATCTATTTGCACCATGAACAGAAACGCATGCACATTCTCCAACAGCATAAAGTCCCTCTACGATATTATCTATATTATCCTTTTGAGTTAAAACCTGTCCATAAATATTGGTAGGTATACCTCCCATACTATAATGGCATGTTGGAACCACTGGTATTGCATTATAAACTGGATCTACTGAAGCAAACTTTATAGACAATTCACGAATACCAGGCAATCTAGAACGAATCAAATCAAATCCTAAATGATCTATTTTTAATTTTACATAGCCAACACCTTCATTATTACTATGATCTATAAATCCTCTTCCACAATTTATTTCTTTTGCTATAGCTCTAGATACAACATCTCTAGATGCTAAATCTTTAACCATGGGAGCATAATTTTCCATAAAACGCTCTCCATATCTATTAATTAAATATCCACCTTCACCTCTACATCCCTCAGTAATTAAAACACCTGAACCTAAAATTCCAGTAGGATGAAACTGCCACATTTCCATATCTTGCAATGGAAAACCTGCGCGTAAAACCATTCCTAACCCATCACCAGTATTAATATAAGCATTTGTAGTAGATTGATAAATATGACCAGCACCTCCAGTTGCAATTACGCAAACACGAGACTGTATAAAACAAATTTCTCCTGTTTCAATACAAATAGCAGTTATCCCAACTACACAATTTGACATATCTTTTACTAAATCAATAACATACCATTCACTAAAAATACAAGTTTTTTCTTTTAAATTCTGTTGATATAAAACATGTAATAAAGCATGTCCAGTTCTATCTTCTGCTGCACAAGTGCGAGTAGCCTGTTCACGTCCAAAATTTTTAGTTTGCCCACCAAACGGACGCTGATAAATCTTTCCATTTTTTGTTCTTGAAAACGGTAAACCCATATGTTCTAATTCATATACAGCATTTGACGCATTTCTACATAAATATTCAATACAATTTTGATCTCCAATATAATCTGAACCTTTAACAGTATCGTACATATGCCATTTCCAACTATCATTATCTATATTTCCTAAAGCAGCAGTAATTCCTCCTTGAGCTGAAACAGTATGAGAACGAGTAGGAAAAACTTTTGAAAACAAAGCAACTTTAATCTTAGACTTAGATAATTGTAACGCAGTACGCATCCCAGCTCCACCTGCTCCAATAATTATAACATCAAATTTCTTATAAACATTAAATAACATTTTTAAATTACCTAAAAATAATCATAACCCCATATATAAATTGAATTGTTAAATAAATATACACTACTATATATAGTAGTAAACGATAATATGTTTTTTTTATATAATCAGTTATTATTGTCCATAAACCAATCCAAGCATGAAAATTTAAAAAAAATAATGTAAGTATACTAGATACTTTAAACATATTGGAATCAAATAATTTAACCCAATTATCATAAGTTAATTTATGACAAAAAAACCAATATATTAAAAACCATAAGAAATAAAAAAGTAAATATATTGAAGTAACACGTTGTATAATCCAATCTTTTATTCCACTACTAGTTAAACTACCCATATATTTTTCTTTTACCATATCAAAACTCCAACAGCACATAATAATAAACATTCAATAACAATCATAAAATAAATCGTTATTCTTCCAACTTTAATAGTATTAGGAAAAATAAAATCCATTAACAAATGACGTATTCCAAATAATAAGTGATGAATAAAAAATATACTAAAGATACAAATTAACATTTTAAAATATGTATAAAAAAATAATATTTGCGTAACATAAAGAAAAAAAACTTTATCTTTAGCCAATAAATGAAAACAATAAAATATAAACGGACAAAATAAAAACAAAAAAAATCCAGAAATTCTATGCAAAACAGAAGCAATCATCATTACATTAAAATCAATAAAATTTAAATATAAATTTACAGGCCTACTTTTTTCAATCATCTTAGAATTTTCTAAATTATTAATCATATTTTATGTATTAAAAAAAAACAATAAATCAAAAACTATCATATTATTTATTATTCAACATAATTTTAATTAATCATCACTTTTAAAATAAATTCTCTTAAGTTTACTAAACATAAATTAAAAAACTATTAAATTATATTTAACAAGGAACACTAAGTTCTCCACATAAATTACTAACCATCATTTTTTTTATAATCTTAACTGATAAATTTTTATTTAATAAATAAAGTAATTTACAATAAGCTGCTTCTAATGTTAAATCCCATCCATTAATTAATCCTAATTTTTTTAACCAATATCCAGTTAGATATTGATTCATATTAACACATCCTTGAACACATTGACTACAATTAACAATTAATATACCACTTTTACAAGCTTTCTTTAAAATTTTTAAAAATTGAAAATTATTATTTTGAGCATTTCCTGATCCATAAGTTTCTAAGATTAATCCTTGCAATGGATATTGCAATAATTTTCCCAAAATATCAATAGATATTCCAGGAAACAAACGAAAACTAACAATTAATTTAGAATTTAATTTTTGTAATTTAAATTTTTTTTTTGGCTGAGGAAGTAATAATTCTTTATAAAATCTTACAGACATTCCAACAAATGCCAAACAAGAAAAATTAGGAGATTTAAAAGCATTAAAACAATAAGTACTTATTTTTTTAGTTCTATTTCCCCTTAATAAATAACGATTAAAATAAATACAAACTTCATAAATAAATTGAATAGAACTAAAAAAAATAGAAGTAATAATATTATTTATTGCATCACTTTTAAATTCCAACAAAGGAATTTGTGATCCAGTAATTATTACTGGTTTTCCTAAATTTTCTAACATAAAAGACAAGATTGAAGCAGTATATGACATAGTATCTGTGCCATGTAAAATAACAAATCCATCATAGTATTGATATTCATTTTTAATATCAGTACCAATTTTATTCCAAGATTCAATAGAAATATTAGAAGAATCTAATAAAGGATCATATTCTTTAATTACATAATCAGGCATACTATTACTTTTTAAACAAGGAATTTTTTCTAAAACTGATTTTACATAACCTGTTATTGGTGTATATCCATTACTTGTTTTAATACTGCTGATTGTACCTCCTGTATTTATAATAAGAGTACGTTTTCTCATAAAAATTTGAAAATAAAGATAAAATTTTTATTATCTTTTAATATTTTTTCTTTAAAACAGAAGTACTAATAAAAAAAATTTTTTGTATTAATTTTTTATAAAAAAACCAATAAATATTATTTTACAATAAAAATAAAAAAAATTTTATTTTTTTTTTAAAATATTACTATTTATATATAAAAAATAAAAAAGTCTTTAACTGTAGGATATTAACATTTAAAAATATTAAAAAAATTATTAATAATAAATTATTAATTTATATTTTTAATTAATATTTAGTTCAATATTAATTAAAAAAAATTAAACTTTATGATTAATAAAAATTAAAAAACATGAATTTTACTTACATAAAATAATATAAAAACATTATTTTCTAATTACATTTATTAAATAAAACTATTCAAATTTAAAACTACATATTGTAATATAATTTTTTACTCAAATAATTTATAATTTTTAAAATTAACTTATTACTTTAGTTAAGAAGTAATTATTCAATATTCAAAAATATAATCTAATAATTAAAAATATAAAAAGTAAATATATGAAAATTTATATAAAATTTTTAAAAAAAATTTTAAAACATGGAATAAAAAAAAATAATAGAACCAATATACCAACTATTTCTATATTTGGTTATCAAATGCATTTTGAATTAACAAATGGATTTCCATTAATTACTACAAAAAAAATTCATATACGTAGCTTTATTTATGAACTTTTGTGGTTTTTACGAGGAGAAACTAATATTCAATATTTAAAAAAAAATGGAGTAAATATATGGAATAAATGGGCTGATTCCAAAGGAAATTTAGGACCTATATATGGTTATCAATGGAGATCATGGAAAACAACGAAAGGAGATAGTATAGATCAAATAAAAAATATAATAAAGGAAATTAAACAAAATCCAAATTCTAGAAGATTATTAGTTAATTCATGGAATGTAGAAGATATAGATAAAATGTCTATAGCTCCATGTCATGTTTTATTCCAATTCTTTATTTATAATAGTACTATTTCTTGTCAAATTTATCAACGTTCCGCTGATGCTTTTTTAGGAGTACCATTTAATATAGCTTCATATTCACTTTTAACTCACATGATTGCTCAACAATGTAATCTAAACGTAAAAAAGCTTATCTGGACAGGAGGAGATTGTCATATTTATATTAATCATATAAATCAAGTAAATTTACAAATATCACGAAAACCATTTCCTTTGCCTATTTTAAGAATAAAAAGAAAACCTAAATCTATTTTTGCTTATAAATATTCTGACTTTGAATTTATAAATTATAAATCTCATTTAAAAATAACAGCTCCTATAGCTATATAAAAATATTTTTTTTTGGTATTATGTTTTATAAACAATTAAAAATATATTTAAAAAATAAATTTTAAGATAAAAATAAACTATCTTTTTTATTCTTTATTTTAAATCCAATTAAAGGAATATCTAAATTTTTATTTAAAGCTAAAACTTTAAATAATTCTCCCATTTCATGAGGTTGTAATAATTTTTTAGCAATTTGTGTAATAAAAAAATTATTATTTATATTTTTTTTTAATAAATCTAAAAATCCATTAGAAATTAAAAAAGAAGATTGATTTGTATATCCTGATATTTTAAAGCCTACTAATTTTGCAGATTCAGCAACTTGAGTAAAATTAACATGAGAAGTTATATCTTGTTTTCCTATATGAATTAAAGGATTAGTATGAGATATATGACGATAATGACACATTATTGTTCCCATATTTCGATCAGGATGGTAATATTCATGTGAAGGAAATCCATAATCAATAATTAATACTACTCCTTGATAAAGGATCTTATAACATTTTTTTATCCATAAATCAATTAATAAATTAACTTCTGAACAATAATTATATAAATTTTTAGGAAAAAATTTATTTAAATATTGAATTAAAGCATAATTCTTACAAGATTTAAACACTTCTTTTAATTGATAATTTGAATCATATTTAATATAACTTTCTAAAATTCTATTTTTAGTTTTATAAAATCTATGTACTGGAAAAGCATCTAATAATTCATTGGCAATTATTATCCCATTAATTTTTTTTCTTGGCCATGTTTTAAACCATTTAATACGATTAAACAAATGAGGAATTTTTTTTTTATTAAAAAAAACTGATTATTACGCAATGTTTCACTAATTTCCAATATATAATAAAATTTTGGTAATAAACCATATTTTTCTAAATAAAGTAAAATATCTACGCATAATTTCCCGCTACCAGCACCGCATTCTAAAATAATCGGTTCGGTCAATTGACATAATATTTGATTACTTTGAATTGCAATAATAGATCCATATAAAGAAGTTAATTCCGGAGAAGTAACAAAATCCCCTTTAATTCCAATTTTTTTAAAATTTGAATTATTGTAATATCCTATTAATGGAGAATATAAAATTATTCTCATAAAATTTACAAAAGATATACTTTTATTTTTTTTAAAGTAATTTTGATATAATATTGAATGTATATTATTACCTAACATTAGACTAAAATAGTTTTTTTAAAAAAATTTAAAATTAATTTCAAAATTATTATTGTATTAAAAATATAGCTACACTCTCTCTAACATAGTATATCTTAATCAATACCTTAATTAAAGTAAATTATTCTATAATTATGAATTTTTCATCAAATCTATAGGAATTTCAAATCCTGTACTTAATTTATTCATTTTTTCTTTAGATATTTTTTCTATTTTTCTTTTAGCATCATTTATTGCTGCGGCTATTAAATCCTCTAACATATTGATATTATCAATTAAAGTAGAATCAATTTTTACCCATCCATTTCTTACTTCATGGTTTCCATCCATTTTTATTACTACTAAATCTCCTCCTGACTTTCCTTCAACTACGATATCAGATAATTGCTGTTGAGTTTCTTGCATTTTTTCCTGAATTTTTCTTGCTTCTTCTAGCAGTTTACTAAAACTTTGATTGATATTCATCTAAAACTCCCAGATCTTTTTAAAAATCTTAATTATTAAATAATTTTTAATAATTCACAATGATACTTGAAACCAAATTATTTTCAATTAAAATTAAATAAAATATCTTCTTCAAAGAAAATACTTTAAATTATTAATATTTTTTTTTAAAAAACATAAAATTTAATCATTCTAAAAAAAATCATTAAAAAATTAATTTTCTTTAATAAATTTTTGTTGAATATTTAACATACGAAATATAATCATTTCAAACCCCATACTAGGAATAGGTGCAAAATCTATGTCCTTATAATGTTTCAAACAAATACGATACAATAATTGAATGTATTGCGATGGAATTTTATTAGCTATCAATTGTATTGATTTATTAAAAGATAAATGGTAATTCTGAATACATTCCCATTTTGGAAAAAATTGTAAAATTGTTATTTTATGCAAATAAATTAATATTTTTTCTAAAATAGAAGAGTAACAACTATTATTTCTAATAGCATCGTTCACAATTAAAATTAAAGATTTAACTTCATTATTAGCTAAACATTCTAAAATTTTTAATGCATAATTTTTTTCATCAATTTTAACAAAATATTTAATATTATTTAAATTTAAATAATTAGTACTGCTAATATTAATACTTTTATCTAATAAATTTAAAGCATCTCTCATACTTCCTTTAGATAATTTAGCTAAAAACCATAATGCTTTTTCTTCGTAAGAAAAATTTTCTTTTTTCATTATAAATTTTAAATGTTCTTTGATTGATTCTACAGAAAAAAGCTGAAGTTCAAAATGCAAACATCTAGATAAAATTGTACACGGTATTTTTTGCAAATTTGTAGTAGCTAATAAAAATTTTACATGAGATGGTGGTTCCTCCAATATTTTTAATAAGGCATTAAAACTATGTTGAGATAACATATGTACTTCATCAATCAAATAAATTCTAAATCTACCTTGACAAGGTAAACAATAAACATCCTCTAAAATATCTTTTATATCTTCAATTTTCGTTTTAGAAGCACCGTCTATCTCAATAAGATCTATAAAACATCCATTATCGATATTTTTACAAATATCACATTCTTGACATGGATTAATTGTAATTCCTTTTTCACAATTTAAAGATTTTGAAAAAATTCTAGCTATACTTGTTTTTCCAATTCCTCTTTCACCACTGAAAATATAAGAATGATGTACTCTATTATGTAATATAGAATTACATAAAATACGTACTGTAGATTCTTGACCTTTTAATTCCGAAAAACTACGAGGCCTCCATTTCAGTGCTAATGTAATATAATTCATACATAAAAAATATTATTTGTAATATAATCGTATACAATATAATTATTTTTATATTCTTCGGTAATTTTATAAAATATATTTTGTTCATACACCCGAATTAATTATTACCGATGCTTCTTTCCAGACCTGTCGGAATTCATAATATTACTCGCCGCAGACTTATTTATAATTATAAAATTACCGTTTTTTGATTGAAAAATGTTAAAAAAATATCAAATATCAATATTTTTTACTTCTAAAGCATTATCAAAAATAAATTGTTTCCTTGGCTCTACTTGATCTCCCATTAATGTTGAAAATATCTTATCAGCCATAAACACATCTTTTATTGTTACTTTTAACATTCTTCTTATATTAGGATTCATTGTAGTATCCCATAATTGTTCTGGATTCATTTCCCCTAAACCTTTATATCTTTGTATAATTTGACCATATTTCTCTTCAGTTATTAACCAATGCAATACTTGATCAATAGATATTATTTTCAGTATTTTATTATTTTTTATTATTTTAGATCCATTTTTTACATATTTCTTAATTTCTTTTCCTAACTCCATTATCTTAATATAATCCTTAGATAAAAAAAAGCTTTTATCAAAAATAAAAGATTTACTTAATCCATACTTAGTGATAGTTATAGAAGGAAGATAAGAAAATAGTTCTTTCTTATATATCAAAGATATATCGTAATAAATATTTTTATTCAAATTCAAATTTTGTAAATTACTACACAGTTTTTTACACCAAATATTGATTAATTCTCGAGAATTAAAATTTTCTTCTTTTAAAAATGGTAAATAAAAAAGTGCATTTAAAACATCCAAATCATATTCATTAGCATGATGAATAATAATTTTTTTTATAGATTGATATCTTAATAACAAATTCTTAAAATCTAAAATAGAAACTTTTTTATTATTGTCAGATAAATAAATTTTAACGTCTTTTAACGAATTTTCAATAAAATACTTTAAAAGAGATTCTTCATCTTTTATATATTTTTCTTTTTTTCCTTTTTTTACTTTAAATAATGGTGGTTGTGCTATATATATAAATCCTTTTCTTATTAAATCAGGAATATATCGATAAAAAAATGTCAATAATAAAGTTCTTATATGTGCTCCATCTACATCAGCGTCTGTCATAATGATAATTCTATTGTAACGAATTTTATTTAGATGAAATTCATTTTTTCCTATATTACAACCAATGGCTGTTATTAATGTTATTATTTCTTGTGAAGATATCATTTTATCAAAATGAGCTTTTTCTATGTTAAGAATTTTACCTTTTAAAGGTAATACAGCCTGAAATTTTCTATCTCTTGCTTGTTTAGCAGAACCTCCAGCTGAATCTCCTTCTACTATATACAATTCACACTTTTCAGGGTCTTTTTCTTGACAATCAGAAAGTTTCCCTGGTAGACCAATGATATCCATTAACATACTTTTTTTACGTGTAATTTCTCTTGCTTTTTTAGCTGCTTCTCTAGATTTAGCAGCTTCAATAATTTTATTAATAATTATTTTAGATAAAGAAGGATTTTCTAATAAAAAATTATAAACTTCTTCAGAAACTATAGATTCTATTATAGATTTTACTTCAGAAGATATTAATTTATCTTTAGTTTGAGAAGAAAATTTTGGATTTGGTATTTTTATAGATAAAACTGCCGATAATCCTTCTCTTATATCATTACCAATCAAAGATACTTTTATTTTTTTAATATATCCTTCTTTTTCAATATAAGAATTCAACGTTCTAGTTAATCCAGATTTAAATCCCATTAAATGGGTTCCACCATCTTTTTGTGGGATATTATTAGTAAAACAAAGTATATTTTCTTGAAAAGACTCATTCCATTGCATAGCTAATTCCATTTGAATACTAGATCTTTTTTTATAAATATGTAAGATATTAGGTATAATAGGTTTTTTGTTAAAATTTAAATATTTAATAAATTCAGATATACCTCCTTTATAAGAAAAACAATCACTTTTATGTATTCTTTCATCAGTCAATTGAATACATACTTCTGAATTTAAAAAAGATAATTCTTTTAATCTTTTAGATAAAATTTCATAACGAAAATTAATATTTGAAAAAATATTTTTGCTAGGTTTAAACCAAATTTTTGTTCCAGTTTTAGAAGATATTCCAGTGATTTTTATAGGATCATTTGGAATACCATTTTTATAAGATTGTTCATAAACATTTCCATTACGATAAATAAATAATCGTAATTTCTCAGAAAGTGCATTCACGACAGATATACCTACTCCATGTAAACCACCAGAAATCTTATATGAATTATCATCAAATTTTCCACCAGCATGCAGTGTTGTCATAATAATTTCTGCAGCTGATTTTCCTTCCTCTTCGTGTATATCTACTGGTATTCCTCTTCCATCATCTTCCACAGTAATAGATTCATTATTATGTATTGTTACATAAATTTTTTTTGAAAATCCTGCTAAGACTTCATCTATAGAATTATCCACAATTTCAAATACCATATGGTGTAGTCCTGATCCATCATTTGTATCACCTATATACATTCCTGGTCTTTTTTTTACAGCATCAAGTCCTTTTAATATTTTAATATTTTTAGAATTATAATTCATTGTTTTTAAAATTAAATTTAATCTTTTTTTAAAATTTTTGTTTTAGATTTTGTATAAAAAATTAATTAAAAATTATTATTACATATAACAGGATGTAATAAAAGTATAGGGATTAGTATTTTTATATTTTCATAGGCATTACTATATACTTATAATTATCATTATTACTTATTTGTATTAAAATACTACTATCTGAAGATTGCATCGATAATTTAATCAATCCTTTTGGTAGTATATTTAAAATATCTAATAAATAATCTACATTTACACCTATCTTAATTTCTTTTCCTTTTATATTTGCATTTAATAATTCTATAGCATTTTCTTTTTCTTTATTAGTACTTTTTATAATTAATATAGAAGGTTTTATATGTAATATAATGGCTTTTGATTTTTCATTAGTCAATATTGAAACTCTTTTTAATGCTTGTTTAAACTTATCTCGATCTATAAGAACAATTTTATCTTGATATGTAGGAATAATTTTTTGGTATGAAGGAAATTTTGCTTTTATCAATTTTAATTCGATATTATATAACTTTGTATAAAATCGTAAATAGTTTTCATTTCCACAAATAACAAGATCTGTATTTTTTGTATTTAACAATAATTTAAGTATTTCTTGAACCCCTTTTTTAGGTAATAAAAATTTAGAATTGAAATTAATTTTTTCATGAAAAATTTTTTTTATAGCCATTCTATAACCATCTGTAGAAACAGATGTTATTTGTCCTTTTGTAAAATCTAATAATAACCCATTTAAATATATTCTTGAATCATTTTGTGGTATGACAAAATAAGTAAATTGAAATAAATCAACAATATCATATGACCTCATAATTATTTTAATAGTTGGATTTTTAAAGTTACTAATTGGATAATCTTTATAAGGTAAAGTATTAAGCAAAAATTTGCTATTATTAGTTTTTATTAATACAAAATCTTTAATTGCAATAATTGATGGAGTATCATTTAAATTTAATAATTTTAATATATGAAACAATTTTTTTCCTGGAATAGTAATTATTCCAGGAATTTTAATTTGGTTTAATATGTTTTCATTACATGTAATGTATGTTGTAATTTTAATTTCTAGATTTGTAGCAGATAAAATTATTTTATTTTCTCTAGAATCAACTAAAATATTGTCTAGTATTGACAATACACTATTTTTTTTATCTATAACTCCTAAAATTATTGATAAAGCATTTAAGAAAATTTTTTTAGATATTTTTATATAAAAAATTATATTTTTTTTCTTCATTAAATTAATGATTGTATTTTGAAAGTATTATTTCAAGTATTTTTTTATAATCTTTTGAGAAATTATCATTTAGTTGTATTAAGTTTCTCATTTTTTTATAAGCATATAATGCTGTTGTATGATCTTTTTTATTAAAAATTGTACTAATATTATAAAAACTTAAATCTGTTAATTTTCTGATTAGTAACATTGCCATTTGTCTAGATTTTACTAAATGAGTGTATCGTTTTTTAGATAAAAATTCTTTTGTTTGTATGTTGTAGTATTTCATTACTACTTTTTTAATAGTATCAATATCAATAGATTTTTTTTTCATAAAAATAAGATTTTTTAAACTATTTTTAGTCAATTTTATGTCTATTTTTTTTTTAGTAAAAATAGAATTTTCAGCAATGTTTTTTAGTGCTTCTTCTAATTCTAATACATTAGAATTAATATGATTCGCTATAAAGTAAATTACTTTTTTAGGTAAATTTATATTCAATTGTTTTGCTTTTTCAATTAATATTAAAATGCGTGTATTAAAATTTGGAGGTTCAATTTTTACTGTTAATCCATAATTTAATTTTGATTTTAATTGTTCTGTTAGTCCAGTAATTATTTTAGGAGAAAGATTAGAAGTTAAAACTACTTGTTGTTGTTGTTCTAATAAGGTATTAAAAGTATGAAAAAATTCATTCTGAGAATATTTTTTATTTGCAAAAAATTGAATGTCTTCTAGGAATAATCCATTTAAAGATCTATAAAAATTTTTAAATTCAATAATAGTTTTTTCTTTGATTGATCTAATCATGTTAAATACAAAATTTTCTGAATGCAAATATAATATTCTATATTGAGGATTATTTTTTAATATTTTATTACCTATAGAATGAATTAGATGTGTTTTACCTAATCCTGTTTTTCCATAAATTAGTAAAGGATTGTATTTTTTTCCTGGTAACAAAGAAACTTTCATGGCTATTGATTTTGCTAAAAGATTAGAATTTCCTTCAATAAAATTGGCAAAGGTAAATTTTTTATTAAAATTATTAAGATAACTAAAAGAGTTAAATATTTTCTTTTTATATTTAAAAAAATTTATTTTTTTTATAGATTCATTAATTTTTTTAGTTCCTATTTTTAGACGAATAACATTGATGCTGTTATTACTTAAATGTTTTATTGTTTTTTTTATTTCTGAAAAAAAATTTTCTTTAATTTCATTTTTTACAAATTGATTAGGTACTAACAAGTTAATATATTTTTTTTTATCTTCGATTTGTATTGGTTTGATCCATGTATTAAATTGCTTTGGATAATTTTTTTTTAAAGAAAGTAAACATTTTTTCCATATTATTAGTAAATTTTTTTGATTTTTATTATCTAACATTCTTTTTAAAATATATGAATAGTTTTCAATAAAAACTTTTGTTATAAATATTAAATTTTATTTCTCTTAATGTTTCTTGGTATTTATGAGATGTTATTTGATAAATTCTAAATTTTATTTAACAAATTTTTTATATTCGTAAAATATTTTAACTTATAAAAAAGATTTTACTATTTAGTAATAATAAGCTTAAACAGTAACCTTACTAGAAGTAAAATTCTATAAAAATTTACGGTATGTTACTTTTTAAAAGTATTTTTAATAACATAGAACATCCTTATATTTTCTTTTTCTTTTTTTTTAATATCTTGGTATGGATAAAATTACTTTTTTTATTTTTTAATAAAAATTAAATATGTTTCGATAAAATCGAATATTTAATTTCAAATTTTTTCTATTTTTATTGTTTATTTTTGATTTTTATTATTTTTATTTAAAATCAATTATCTTAGTATTTTTAAAAATTGTCAATATCTTATTCTTTAAAGTAAATATATAAATAATAATATATATATATATATTATAAAAAAAAAAGAATATTAATTCTTTATATAATAAAAAACTTAATATTTTTAAGTAATTATTTAATAAAGATTAGAATTATATTCTTTAATATAAGTAAGTAAGAAAATCTTTATTTTTTTTTATATAGGTAATATTATTTTTTTTAAATTTTGAAAGTGATAATATTTTTTATATTATGTGCATAACTATGTTTAAAAATGTATTTTTATATATGTGTATTATTTTATAATACACATATATAATATTTTTTGTTTATTATTGTGAATAACATATAGTTATTGTGGATAAGTAGTGTATAACTTGTATGTATTTAATTACTTTTAAAAAAATTTATGTTGAATTTTATTGACTAATTAGTAAAAATTACATACATTATTTCAATGTTTTGATTTTTATTTATTTTTGTATTTTTTTTGGAAAAATATTTATGAAAAGAACTTTTCAACCTAGTAATTTAAAAAGAAAAAGGTGTCATGGATTTAGATGTAGAATGTCTACAAAAAATGGTCGTTTGGTATTAAATAGACGAAGAATGAAGAGACGAAAAAGATTATCGGTTTGATAGTGAATTACTATAAATTAGTTTTTTAATTTCATAAAGAAATATTATTATGCATTCTTTTAGTAAAAATAGAAGAATATTTAAAACTAAGGATTTTAAATTTGCTTTTAGAAATTCAAGAAAGATAGTAATCTTTTGTTTTGTTTTATTTTTTTGGAAAAATTTATTAGAGAATGCCAGACTTGGAATAATTATATCTAAAAAAATAATAAAAAAATCTCATAATAGAAATAAAATTAGAAGGCTTATAAAAGAAACCTTTAGATTGACTACCTTTATCAATAATTTGGATATAGTGGTTTTAGTGAATTCAAAAATAGTTGGATTAAGTAACCAATGTATTATTTATACATTAAATGATGTTTGGAAAAAAGTTCAAAAAATTAATGTTTGAAAAGTAATAGAAGAAAAAAAGGATTTTTTTATTGAAAAATAATATTTGATTATAGTATAGTAAAAATTTTTATATTGAATAGTAGGAAAAATTGAATTATTAATTATTTTTTATTTGTATTTATTGGTGAAAATAGATAGGAATTCACTTTATGGTTAATCTGCGAATTTTATTATACATAGCTTTTTTTTTAGTTGTATATTTGTTATGGATGACATGGGAAAAAGATCATTTGTTTTTTACAAGTTCATCATATAATAATAAAAGTACTTTTATTAGTACAGATCAGAAAAACGAAGGTTCTTCTTTTTTCGTTCAAGAAAAAAAAATGTTTTTTTTAAAAAATTTAAAATATTCAAATAGATATAGCTCTATTTATTTGAATTTTTTAAAAAAATATTCTTTAATACATATTAAAACTAGTGTATTAAATTTATATGTTAGTTTAAAAGATGGCAATATAATGTTAGCAGAATTAATAAAATATCCTATACAAGTGGGTAGTAGAGATTCAGTAAAAATTTTAGATTATAGAAAAAATAATTTTTTTGCTGCAAATAATTTTTTGTATTTATTACGTAATAAAAAATTAGAAATGTTAAAACTAAATTTTAGTTCAGATAAAATTGATTATAATTTAGAAGATAATAAAAATAATATGTTTGATGTTGTGTTGTATTCAAAAATAGATAATTTTTTAGAAGTAAAAAAAGTTTTTTCTTTTATTAAGAATAGTTATTTGATTTCTGTAAAATATTTAATTAAAAATATTGGTATACATCCTTTAAAATTATATGTTAATTCTCAGTTATTGAATATTTTACCTGAAGAAGAACATTCAAATTTTTTTCATGTAGGGTCTTATATTGGAGCTTCTTATTCTAATATTGGACATCATTTTTATAAAAAAATTAGTTTTAAAAATATGGAAAAAAATAATTTGATAGAAAATTTTTCTAATGGATGGATCGCTATGCAGCAACATTATTTTTTGAATGCTTGGATATTTCATAACAAATCGTTATCTAATAATTTAACAAATGAGAATAATAATAGTTTTATTTATACTAAGGTAATTAACAATAGCAATATTCACGTTATTGGGATCATTACGAAAAATTTATTTGTTTATCCTAAAAGAAATAAAATAATTTTTTTAAAATTATATATAGGACCTAAAATAGCAAGTGTACTAAAGAACGTTTCTCCTGCGTTAAATTTAACAATTGATTATGGTTGGTTTTGGTTTTTATCTTCTTTATTATTTAATTTAATGAAATTAATAAATACAATTATAGGTAATTGGGGATGGTCTATTGTTTTAACAACAATTTTAATAAAAATATTGTTTTATCGTTTATCTAAAACAAGTTATAGATCTATGTCTTCTATGAAGAAACTACAACCAAAACTTAAATCTTTACGTGATTATTATGGTGATGATAAAAATAAAATAAATAAATTAACTATAGATTTATACCGTCAAGAAAAAATAAATCCTTTTAGTAGTTGTTTGCCTATTTTAATACAAGTTCCAGTTTTTATCGCTCTTTATTGGGTTTTATTAGAAAGTATAGAATTTAGGCAAGCTAATTTTATTTTTTGGATAAAAGATTTAAGTGTTACAGATCCTTACCACATATTGTCCATAATTATGGGTTTAACAATGTTATTTCAACAAAAGTTAAGTTCATCTTCTGAAGATGATTTTATGCAAAATATTATGATTATTTTTTTTCCTATTTTGTTTACTGTTTTATTTTGGAATTTTCCATCAGGTTTATTGTTATATTGGAGTGTTAATAATATAATTTCTATTATTCAACAATGGATTTTTTTTAAAAAATATGGATAGAACTATTTTTATAGTTATTTTAAATTTTAAATTTTAATAAATATTAGTTTTATTTTTAAATGATTTTAGATACTATAGTTTCTATCATTACCCCAATAGGAAAAGGTGCAGTAGGTATTATTCGTTTGTCAGGTGATGCTTCATATTCTATTGCATTAAAAATTAGTAATAATGAGTCACTAATTCCAAGAAAGTGTTATTTTTCTTTATTTACTAACAGGGATAAAAAAATTTTAGATAAAGGATTGGTTATTTATTTTAAAGCTCCAAAATCTTTTACAGGAGAGGATATAATTGAGTTCCATTTACATGGTTCTCCAATTATATTAGATATTTTATTAGAAGAGTGTATTTATTATGGTGCTAGATTAGCTTTACCTGGAGAATTTTCAAAAAGAGCATTTATTAATGGAAAAATCGATTTAACTCAAGCAGAAGCAATTTCTGATATTATTCAATCTACATCTAGAATAAGTTTAAATATGTCTATGCGTTTATTATATGGTAATTTTGGTAAAATGATTAAATTTCTTAATAAGAAAATTGTTAATCTTCGTGTTTCTATTGAAGCATTTATTGATTTTTCTGAAGAGGTTTTTAATTTAAATCAAAAAAAAATATTAAATAAAATAAATAATATTTTATTTTTGTTTAAAGAAATTAAAAAAAACACTATACAAGAAAAAAAGTATATTGAAGGATTAAAAATTGTTATATTAGGAAATACCAATGTTGGAAAATCTACTTTGATTAATACATTGTCTAATAAACAAATTTCTATGGTAACTGATATACCTGGTACTACTAGAGATCTTATTAAAGTAGATATTTTTTTAGATAATTTTCTTTTACATTTAGTAGATACTGCTGGTATAAGAAGAGAATCAGGAATTATTGAAAGAGAAGGAATTAAATTAGCAAAAAGAGAGGCTTTTTACGCTGATTGCATTTTTTTTGTTATTGATTCTATGGAATCTTTACAGAAGATCAAATCAAATAAGATGCTTAATAGATTTTTATTAAAAAAAATACCAATTCTTATTGTATTTAATAAAATTGATATTTTAAATATCTCTCCGAAAAGATGTTCAAATATTATTTATATTTCTGCTAAAAAAAAAATAGGCATAGATCTTATTCGAGATTTTATAAAAGAGTTATTTTTTAAAAATATTCAGTTAATAGACGAAAAAATTTTAATTAAAAAAAGACATAAAAATGCTTTGGATAAGGCATATAGCTTTTTGTTGTTTAGTAAGAAGAAAATAATTTCTTGTCAATTAGATGAGTTATTAGCTGAAGATTTAAAGTTGGCTCATAAATATTTAGGAGAAATTACTGGAGAATTTACCTCAGATGATTTATTAGAAGAAATTTTTTCTAATTTTTGTATAGGAAAATAAAGTTTATATTTTTAAAATAATTTATGTTTAACTTGCATTTTTTAAATATATACTATTTAGTAGTAACATATTTTTGTATAATTTTATGTGGTTATTTTTTATAATATATTTTTGGCAAAATGATTATAAATTCTCCTTTTTTATTGGAGTGATTTGATAAAATCCAAGATTTTATTTTGTCTCCAGTGTCAAATATGAAAGTTTCAAAGGATTTAGTTATTTCTTTAAAAATAACATATTTATATTGTATTCCATATATTTCATTTATATTGTTTATTGATTTTATAATTTTATGTTTGGTTTCATATATAATAGTTGTTTCTTTTTTATATTTTATATATTTAAGTTGTTTTTTTCTATTATTAGTGTTGGAAGATAAAAATCCAGTAAAAAAGAATGTGTTGCATGGTATTCCGGAGGAGCATATTGCTGCAATTAGAGCGCATGCTCCAGGAATGGGTATAACAGGAATGTTTTCTTTTCGTGCTTTTTTCACTAAAGGAAATCCTGGATCATTAATTAATGGTGTTCCAGCATTACTGATTAATGCAAATGATTTTCCATTTTTTAATTTATTTATAATATGATTGCTAATTTTATTTTCGTTAAAAATATGAAATGAAATTAATGGTTTTATTATATTCAGTGATTTAAGGAAATAATAAGAATATTTAGTATTTTCTGATAAAATGTAATTAACTTTTTTAAGAATTTTTATAGCTCGTAGACTGATATCATCACGATTTCCTATTGGTGTTGCAACTATATATAATTTTCCAATTTTATTAAGCATTAGTATTTGTTATTTTTTAATTAATTTTAAAATTTAATATTTAATATTATATTTTATTATTGAATAGTAAAAATTTAATTTTTTTTATTTTTATTGAAAATAATAAAAAATTTAATAAGTTTTGTGAAAAAAATATTCATATTTTATTTATTGTTTATATAGATAAAGTTGTTATTAAAATTAAATTTGGAAAAAAATAAATTTTAAATTTAAAATTTGTTATATTATTTATAGTTTAATTAATTGTATTTTTTATGTAATTTTTATATTTTTTAAATATTTATTATATTTTATGTGAAATATTTAGTTTTAATAAATTAAATTTAGTTTGATAATATTATTATATTTTTCTATTAAAAATAGAAATTTTAATTTATATTTTTATAACGTTTAATTTTTTTAAATATTGATATATATTGTATTAATATGGATCGATTAAAAATTTATTATTTAATTTGGTGTATTATTATATTTCAAATTATTAATACAATAATATTTTCTGTTGTGTTTAGGTATATTTTTACAATAAATGAAATGGTAACTGTTTTATTAAGTGGGTTAAGTACGATTTTTCCTTTTTTATTATTTGTATTTTATTTTTTAAATAATTTTAATAAGTTTACTTTAAGAAAATTTTATTTTGGAGAAATATTAAAAATTTTATTTAGTGTTGTTATATTTATTTTAATTTTTTATTTAATAAAGATTAATTTTTTAGTTTTTTTTTTATATATATTATTAATCTTATGGGTTATTGGATTGTTTTTATATTTTAATAGTGTATATATATAAATATGTAGTACTTTTATAGAAGTATTAGTTAATAATATTTATTTTAATTTTAGGAAATAAATTCTAGATTAGGGGAGTTAGATGGATTTAAATACAAAATATATCAAACATCATTTGAATCATTTAGTATTTAATTTAAATTTTGTAAATTTTGGTTATAAAAATTTTTGGATTATTAATTTGGATACTATATTTTTTTCAGTTTTTTTAGGATTAGTTATATTAGTATTTTTTTATTCTGTAACACGTAAATTAGATTTATTTGTTCCTGGAGTGTTTCAAAGTTTATCTGAAATTATTTTAGAATTGGTTAATACTCAAATAAAGGATTGTTTTGGTGGAAGTAAAAAACATTCTTTTATTGGGGCTTTGTCTTTAACGATATTTACATGGATTTTATTAATGAATTTAATGGATATTATTCCTTTAGATTTTTTTTCATTTTTTTTACACTTTATAGGAATTAATTATATAAAAATAGTTCCAACGAATGATTTGAATATGACATTTTCTTTATCATTTTCAGTTTTTATGTTATTTATTTTTTTTAAAATTAAAAGAAAAAATTTTTTTGGTTTTTTAAAAGAAATATGTTTACATCCTTTTCATAATATTTTTTTTATTCCATTTAATGTAATATTAAGTTTTTTAGATTTAATTGGAAAACCTGTTTCTTTATCTTTACGTTTATTTGGAAATTTATATGCTGGTGAACTTATTTTTATTTTGTTTTCTACATTGACTGTAGGAAAAAGTATGACTTTATTAAATTCTAAATTAGTTATAGTTATTTTTCAATGTATATTAATGTTTTTATGGTCTATTTTTCATGTATTTATAGCGATTTTGCAAGCGTTTATTTTTATGGTTTTAACCATAGTATATTTATCGATTGCATATGAAAAATAATAAAAGAATAATTTGTTAAATTTATGTAGTGAAAATATGATATTATATTTTAATGATATTAAATATGTTGGAGGATAATTTTTTATGCAAACATTACATTTTGTAGCTCAAATTCAAAGTATGACTATTATTGCTGTTTCTGTTTTAATAGGTTTTGCTGCTTTAGGTACTGCTATTGGTTTTGGAATATTAGGAGGTAAATTTCTTGAGGGATCTTCTAGGCAGCCAGAAATGATTCCAGTTCTTCAAGTAAAGATGTTTATTGTAGCTGGACTTATTGATGCTGTAGCTATGATCGGTGTTGGATTAGCTCTTTATTTTATTTTTGCCAATCCATTTTTAAGTGTTTTAACTGGAATTTACTCTAATGGATAAAACACATATATAGTGTATGTAAATAGTTTATTATTTATTTTAATAAGATTAAGGTAATAATTTTAGTGTTTTGTAGAAAAATTTATTTATATTAAATACAAAAAAGAGGGATGAAATTGGATATTAATTTAACTTTTTTTATTCAGATCTTTGTTTTTATTTTATTTGTTTGGTTTATGATGAAGTTTATTTGGCCTCCATTAGAGAAGATTATTGAGGAAAGAAAAAATAAAATAATTAAAGATTTTTCTGAGGCTGAAAATAATAAAAAAGAATGGAGTTTTATGAAAGATCAAATGATTTTAGAATTAGAAAAAGCAAAAGAGATGTCTAATATTATTATTAATAAAGCTAATGAAAAAGCTTTTTATTTAATTGAAAAGGCAAAAAAAGATGCTAAAAATGAAGCAAATCAATACATAAAAAGTGCAAAAGAATATCTAGATAAGGAAGTTACCAATGTTAAAAATGAATTAAGAAAAAATTTTGGTTCTTTTGTTATTTTAGCTGTAGAAAAAATTATATCTAGAGAAATCAATAAAAAGGATCATGAAGATTTATTAAATTCTTTAATTAAAAAAATTTAAAAATGATTATTTTTAATAAAAATTTGAGAAAAATTTATGTAGAAACGATTTTTGCTTATTCTATAAAAAATAGAACTGTGGTTGGTTGGTTAAATATTTTAAAGTTTTTTGCAAAAATTGTGTTGAATACGGAGGTAGTTAGTTTAGTTAAAAAGTATAATTTAACTGTTAATCAACAAAAAAATCTTTTAATGTTAGATATGTTTAATGATTTTAAGGATAAAAATATATTAGAAAAATTCTTGGATGTTTTAATTGGTAATGGACATTTTTTATTTTTATTTGAAATTTATCGAGATTTTAGTTTCACATATTATGAAACAAAAAATATAACTATAGTTCATGTAGTGACTTTTTTAAAATTATCAATTTCGTATAAAAAAAAGTTGATTAATGTTCTCAATAAAAAATTAAATTCTGAGATTAAATTAGAGTTATTAATAGATAAATCAATTTTAGGTGGTGTAATTTTAATTATTGGTGATCTTGTTATTGATAATTCAATAAAAAGAAAATTAGAAAAGTTAAAAGTAAATTTAACTGGATGATAGAAGGTAGAATTTATGTTAAAAAATATTAATTTGAGTGAAATGGAAATAAGTGATGCTTTAAAAAAAAGAATAGAAGAATTAGATATTTCTTATGAAATGAGAAATGAAGGTACTGTTATTAGTGTAAAAGATGGTATAGTTGAAATTAGTGGTCTTTCTGATGTATTTTTGGGAGAGATGATTTATTTTTATCAAAATGATATTTTTGGTTTAGTTTTAGGCTTTAATGATACTTATGTTAATGCTATTATTTTAGGTGAATATTTACGATTATCTGAAGGTCAAAAAGTTCGTTGTACAGGTAATTATTTAGAAATTCCTGTTGGTTATAATTTTCTTGGGCGTATTGTTAATCCATTAGGAATTCCAATTGATGGAAAAGGTACGATTCATTTTGATAAAATGCTTCCTATAGAAAGAGATGCTCCTAAATTAATTTCTAGAAAATCTATTTCCCAACCTGTACATACTGGTTTGAAATCTATAGATATTATGACTCCGGTTGGAAGAGGGCAAAGAGAATTAATTATTGGTGATAGACAGACAGGAAAAACAACTATTGCGATGGATATTATTATTAATCAAAAAAATACTGGAATAAAATGTATTTATGTAGCTATTGGTCAAAAACTTTCTTCGGTTATATCAAATGTAAAAATTTTAGAAAAAAATGATGCTATGAAGCATACAATATTTGTTGTAGCTTCTGCTTCAGATTCAGCATCTTTACAATTTATTTCTCCATATTCTGCTTGTTCGATGGGTGAGTTTTTTATGGAAAATGGTGAAGATGCCATAATTATATATGATGATTTAACAAGACAAGCATGGGCTTATCGACAAATTTCGTTATTATTAAGAAGGTCACCTGGTAGAGAGGCTTATCCTGGTGATATTTTTTATCTTCATTCTAGATTGTTAGAGCGTTCTGCAAGAATTAGAGAAGAAGAAGTAGAAAAATTAACAAATGGAAAGATAAGAGGGCAAACTGGATCATTGACAGCTTTTCCTATAATTGAAACTCAGTCTGGTGACGTTTCTTCATTTGTTCCAACAAATGTTATATCTATAACAGATGGTCAAATATTTCTTGATTCAGATTTATTTAATTCTGGTATAAGGCCAGCAGTGAATTCTGGTCTTTCTGTTTCTCGTGTTGGGAGTTCTGCTCAAACTGATATAATTAAAAAATTGAGTGGAAATATAAGGTTATCTTTAGCTCAATATCATGAGTTGGAAGCTTTTTCTCAATTTTCTTCTGATTTAGATAAAATGACTTTAATGCAATTAGATAGAGGAAAAAGAGTTATGGAATTATTAAGACAAAAGAAATATTCTCCTGTTTCTGTTTTTGAAATTTCTATATCTATTATTGCCTTAGATAAAGGATATCTTGATGATATTCCTATAGATAAGATTAATATTTTTGAGAAAAATTTATATGATTATTCAAAAATAAATTATAAACAGTTTATACAAGAAGTAAATAAAGAAGCATTATATTCAGAGAATGTATTATCGAAAATGATAGATATTATTTTAGGATTTAAAAAAGAATATTTAACCAATTTAAATTAAATGTTTTATTATATAATGAAGTTTTAATGTGTTGATTAATAAAAAAATAAGTATATAGTTTTTGACATAGTTAAAAATAGAGTTTTATGGATAGAATAAAAAGTATTAAAGATCAAATTTCTAGTATTAAAAGAATACAAAAAATAACAAAAGCGATGGAAATGGTTTCCATCAGTAAAATGAAAAAAACAAAAGAAAGGATGGTTAATTTTAAACAATACTTTGATAGTATTAATAGTATTATCGTAAATATCCTTAATATATGCTTAGATTATAAAAGTATTTTTTTAAAAAAAATAAAATATTTAGAGAATAATATAGGTTTGATTATCTTAACAACAAGTAAAGGTTTATGTGGTGGATTAAATAATAGTTTATTAAGAAATGCTATTGATAGAATTAAATTATGGATTAATAGTAATAAAGATGTTTCTATTTTTATAGTTGGGAAGAAAGGTTGTAATTTTTTTAATCAATTAAACTATAAGGTAATAGCTGTATTTGATTATTTAGAGGAATCTTTAAGAATTGAGGATATATTTAGTTTTATTGATATTGTGGTTGATATATTCCGTAGTAAGGAGATAGATTCAGTCTATATGTTATATAACACATATATTAATAATGTATCATCTAAAATTTGTTTAAAAAGAGTTTTGCCATTATTGAATTCGAATAAAAATAAGAGGCAATATAACAGTAAATTATGGACTTATTTATATGAGCCTAATTCAAAAATTGTATTAGATACTTTGTTAGAAAATTATATATATTGTCAAATATATCAAGGTTTGATTGAAAATATTGCTTGTGAACAGGTTTTTAGAAGATTTTCTATGAAAAGCGCAACAGATAATACTCTTAATATTCTTAAGGATATTCAATTAAAATTTAATAAGATTAGGCAATCTTCAATTACACAGGAATTAGCAGAGATTATGTGTGGGGTAAATTAATTTTTTATGAAAGAGGTAGATATGATTTTTGGAAAAATAGTTGCTGTAATTGGTTCGATAGTAGATATTAGATTTTCTAAAGGTTATGTACCAAAGATATATGAAGCATTAAAGTTAGATAATGGACATTTAATTTTTGAGGTTCAACAGCAGTTAGGCAATGGTGTTGTTAGAACGATACCTATGGGTAAAACAGATGGTTTAAAACGAGGAATGTCTGTTTATTCCATTGGTAAATCAATTTATGTACCTGTTGGTAATAAAACATTAGGAAGAATTATAAATGTTTTAGGAGTTCCAATAGATGGTTTAGGTGATATTGATGCAGAAATGAAATATCCGATTCATAAATCTCCTCCGAGTTATATTGATCAAATAGGAAATTATGAAATATTAGAAACAGGAATTAAATCCATTGATTTATTATGTCCATTTCCAAAAGGAGGAAAAATTGGTTTATTTGGTGGGGCAGGTGTTGGAAAAACTGTTACAATGATGGAGTTTATTCGTAATATAGCTATTAAACATGATGGATATTCTGTTTTTACTGGAGTAGGAGAAAGAATAAGGGAGGGCAGTGATTTTTACAATGAAATGAAGTTGTCTGGTGTATTGGATAAGGTTTCTCTTGTGTATGGTCAAATGAATGAACCTCCTGGAAATAGATTACGAGTTGCGCTAACTGGTTTAACTTTAGCAGAAAAATTTCGTAATGATGGAAATGATGTTTTATTATTTATAGATAATATATATCGTTATACGTTAGCTGGTGTTGAGGTTTCTGCATTGTTAGGTCGTATGCCTTCTGCAGTTGGATATCAGCCTACTTTAGCAGAAGAAATGGGATTATTGCAAGAGAGAATTGTTTCTACTCATAAAGGTTCTATAACTTCTGTTCAAGCTATTTATATACCAGCAGATGATTTAACTGATCCTTCTCCAGCTACTACTTTTTCTCATTTAGATGCTACTGTTGTGTTATCTAGGCAAATAGCTGAACTTGGCATATATCCAGCAATTGATCCATTGAATTCAAATTCAAGACAGTTGGATTCATTGATAATTGGTGATATACATTATGATGTAGCTAGTCGAGTAAAAAATGTGTTACAACGCTATAAAGAATTAAGAGATATTATTGCTATTTTAGGTATAGATGAGCTTTCGGAAGAGGATAAATGTTTAGTTTATAGAGCTAGAAAAATACAGAAATTTCTTTCTCAGCCATTTTATGTTTCTGAATTATTTACTGGTATATCAGGTAAGTATGTTTCTTTAATGGAAACTATCAAAGGTTTTAATGATATACTTTCTGGAAAATATGATCATATTCATGAAAAAAATTTTTATATGATAGGCAGTGTAGATGAAGCAGTTAAAAAGAATAGTGATCAATAATATATCATAATTTTTATGAAAAAAGATATTAAGTTTAGTTTGATAAGTACTGAAAAAGAAATTTTTTCTGGAATAGTTAAAATGGTTGTCATTAAAAGTGTTCTTGGAGATATAGGAATAATGCCGGGTCATCATCCTTTATTGGCTATTCTTAAAAATAGGAGTACAGTTAAGTTGTTTTTTTCAAATGGGAATATAAAAGAATATATATTAGATTCTATGAGAGGATTAGTTGAAGTGCAACCATATCGTGTAATTATTTTGGTTGATACTATTTTAGATCATTGTTTTCGACATTTTACACAAGATTTATTAAATGATATAAGATTTATTGAGAGTTTAGATTTGAATATAGGTGTAATTAATTTTTATAAAATTAATAAAAATGAATACATGAAAAATGAAGATGTAGTTAATTTATTGAATTATTGTTTTGATGTTAAAAAATTATCTATGTTGAAAATTGGAATGAGTATAATGAATTTCAATAAATCAGATAAATTTATTAGAATTAAATAGTGTAATTTAATAAAAGAATATTTTATATTTTAAATATAAGTAATTTTAAGAATTTATTATTTATGGTTCACAGAATAAAAATGTAAAAAATATTTTTATAAAGTAAAAAAGTTTTACTTACAAAGTCATAATTTTTTATGAATTTTTGGTAATTTTTCTCTGATTTTAGCTAATTTTCCTTTTAGAGATCGAAGATAATATAGTTTTGCACGTTTTACTAATCCTTGTTTTTTTATTGAAATATTTTTTATAATTGGACTATATGTTAGTAAAACTTTTTCTACTCCTATGTTATGAGAAATTTTTCTTATGGTAAAAGAAGAATTTAATCCTCTATTTTTTTTTGCAATAACTACTCCTTCAAAATTTTGTAATCTTTTTCTGTTATCGTTTTCATTAATTACGATTTGTACTATTATTGTATCTCCAGGATTAAATTTCGGGATTTTTTTATTTTTTATTGAATTATAGTTAATTTGATTAAGAATATCATTCATTTTTTATATATCTCCTATATAATTTAATATAAATTAATAATTTATATTATTTTAAGTTTGATAATTTAAGAAAATTTATATTTTATTTTAATTTATGTTCTAATAAATCTGGACGTTTTAAAAAAGTGTTTTTTAGACTTTTTTCTTTTCTCCATTTTTTTATTTTTAGATGATTTCCACTTAATAGTACTGACGGAACATTAAGATTATCTATTTTCATAGGTCTTGTATAATGTGGATAATCTAATAATCCATTAGAAAAAGAATCTTGGGTTATGGAATCTTTATTATTTAAAGTTCCAGGAATAAGTCGTACAATAGCATCTATGAAGACCATTGCTGCAAATTCACCACCACTTATAATAAAGTCTCCTATAGACCATTCTTCATTAACATGTTTTATTATGATTCGTTCATCAATACCTTTATATCTTCCAGATATAAATATTAATGATTGATTATTGTTAATTATATTTTTTAATAAATAGGATTGTGTTATTTTTTTTCCATGAGAAGTTAAATATATACTTTTATATGGTGCTGGCATATTTTTTTTTGCTTGTGTTATTGCTTGATAAATTGGTTCATACATAATCACCATTCCTGGACCTCCTCCGTATGGTCTGTCATCTATTCTTCGTTTTGAGTTTTTTGTATAATCTCTTGGATTCCAAAAATTAATTTTTATTAATTTTTTTTTAATGGATTGACCTATAATTCCATAATTTAAAGAATTAAAGATTTCTGGAATAATAGTGATGACACTTAAATGTAACATTGGAATAAAATTTAATTAGTTTTTTATTAAGAAATATTTTTTTTGTTATTGTTGTTTTTATTCTTATTAAGGTAAAAAATATTATTTTAATATTTAAAAAAATATGTGTAGTGTATTATAAATTATTATCTGCTTTATGTTTTTCTTTAAGTAAAGAATTTACTCGTTTAGATAGTTTTGCTCCAATATTTTTCCAATAATTTAAACGATCTATATTTAAATACAGTCTTTTGTCATAATTATTAATTAGTGAATTAAAAAAACCTATTTTTTCTATATATTTTCCATTTTGTTTATTTTTATTTTCTATTACTATTATTTTATAGAATGATTTTTTTTTAGTTCCAATTTTTTTTAGACGTATAATAAGCATAATTATTCCTATTTAAAAAATATAATTTTATTATAAATAGTAATTTTATTTTATATAAATAAGGTACGTTATACATTATAATAAATTTATTAGTTTAGTCAAAATATTCTTGTTATTTTTGCTTATTAATTAATTACAATATTTTTTTAATATAATTGCGATATTTGATCCTCCGAAAGCAAAGTGATTAGATAATGCTATATGAATATTTTTTTTTCTTATTATATTAGGTATGTAATCTAGATCGCATTTTGGATCTGGGTTATTCAAATTTATTGTAGGAAGTAGAATATTATTTTTTAAACTTAAAATGATTGCAATAATCTGCATTACTCCTGATGCACCAATTGTATGTCCAATCATTGATTTTTGTGCAGTGATTGGTATTTCGTAAGCTTTGTTTCCAAAAATATTTTTTATTGTTTGTGTTTCTATAATATCATTTAGTTTAGTTCCTGTTCCATGTGCATGAATGTATTGTATATCAGATATATTGATTTTTGCATTTTTTATTGCTTTAGATATTGCTTTTTCTTGTCCTTTAGAATTTGGTATTGTTATATGGTAAGCATCACATGAACTTCCTATTCCAATGATCTCAGCTATTATTTTTGCTCCTCTTGTTTTTGCATGATTAAGTTCTTCTAGTATTAGTATTCCTGCTCCTTCTGCGATTACCATTCCGTCTCGATTAATATCAAATGGTTTGCATGCTTTTTTTGGATTTGTATTTTGAGTAGACATAATTCGGAGTTTACACCATGATGCCATTATCGTTTCCCATAGTAATGATTCAGATCCTCCGCATATAGCAATATTTAAATTTCCATGCAGTATTTGTTCATAAGCATTTTTTATAGCTTCTGCAGAAGAAATACAGGCATTAGATGTTGTAGAGTTGATTCCTTTGATATTGAATAAAATAGCTATATGATTTGCTATAGAGTTAGGCATTCCCTTTAATATGCTTAATGCTGGTATTTTTTTCCAATTTATTTTATAAAATGTTTGATATGCAGATTCAAGTTCAGGAATTCCTCCTAGGCTTGTTCCGATGAATATTCCTGCGTGATTAAGTTCTTTTGTAGTTAGATTAGATGTTTTAATAGCTTGTTGTGTGCAGTAAATAGCATATTTAGTTACTTTTGGGTAATATTTTTTATTTTTGAATTTTGGAATATTTATTGTAGGTAAATCTTGTATTTCTCCAGCAATTTGAGTTGGATATGGAGTTGGATCATAATTTTTAATGCGATTTATTCCACTTTTTCCTTTTATTGCAGATTTCCAAAATGATTCGATTCCAATTCCAATAGAGGAAATTATTTCCATTCCTGTTACAACAACTCTTTTTTTCATTATTATTATATTTTAGTTAATTTTAAAAAAAAGAAATATTTTATTTGATAAGTATACAAATAATTACTCATAAATTAATATTTAATTTTATTGTACAATAAATTTTATTTTTACATTATTAATAATAATGTATTTAGAATATTATTCTTGATTAAAATTCATGTTTTTATATATAGTTAAGTTTTATATGAGATAGGTATGGACTGTGTTATATATTTTTTCTACAAAGAATTTTATACTTACATTTATTGCAAATAGATGGTGTATAAGGATTTGGTGGATAGTGTCCTTTATTAAAATTATTTAAAATATCAACAATTTGGTTATAGCATTTTTTTTGATAATGATGTAGATTATTTTTTATAATTAAATTATTACAATAATTTGGTAAATTTTCATTAAAACTAATTCCTTTGTATGAAAAAAAATTAGTTTTTAATTTTTGAAACATTATAATATTAATATTATTTTTTAATAAAGTAAATAACGATAATTGTAAGTTATTTATTATGTTGTTTGTATTTTTTTGTAGGAAGTTTTTTGGTAGATTACTTTTATAATCAATGATCCATAATTTTTTATTTTTATCTTCGTCAATTCTATCAGTTCTTATGTGGAAGTTAATGTTGTTGATGTGAATAAGATGTTTGTTTTCTAAGTGTTTTATTATAAAAGGTTCTCTTTTTTTTTCCCATTTTAAAGATAAATTTATTATTTGTTTTAATCGTGTTATTTCATTTTTTTTCGTTAGTGGATTTGATAGAAACAAAAATTTTTTTTGTAATAAATTTATACTATTCTTAATAGATAAATTTATTAAGTATTTTATTGTTTTTTTATTGAATTTTAATAAATTATATTGGTTTTTTAAATGTTTCCATAATATTTCCATTGTTTTATGAAGAAAAATTCCTTTTTCTTTATTAATTATTTCTTCTGAGGATTGATAAAATTGTTTTTTTATATTTAAATGATAGAGAGATAATGCTTTAAATGGGCATTCAACAAAATTTTTCAATACATTAATTCCGTTTTTTAATATATTATTTTTTTTAAATGATATTTGGTAATCTTCAAAAAAATTTATTAATTTATTATTTTTTTGTTTATTTATACTTAAAGATATTGGATAGATATTTTTTAGGTTTTGAATAATTGAATTTGCAATTTGCAATTGTCCATTATTATTATATTTAGAATAGCTAATCACAATATTTGATTTATTTTTTTGTAATCGTATTATATTTTTTTTTATTATTTTTAAGGAATTTTTGTAATTGTAAAATATTATTTTTTTTTTTAAATTATTCGGTATAAACGAAGATAAATTAAAAATTTTGTAATTATATTGTGTATTCATATTTTTAATCCATATTTCTTTCATAAAGGTTCCTGATGTTTTGAGTGGATTTAATATTTTAATATTATTAGTGTCTTTATTTAATAATAAAGAATTGAATTCTATTAGATCTTTTAATGCTGTAATTGCTTGATGTTTATTCATACTTGAAGTAAGCAATGTGTAATATCTTAATTTGTCTAATATTAAAAGTAAATATTGATAACATTTATAGTTAATTTTATTAAGAGGGTATTCTCCTGGAAATCCTAAGTTTTTAAGACGTTTTTTAAAAATTAATATCCATTGTTTTGGAGATGTTTTTTGTGGATATGTTGTAATTTTTTTTAGTGCATGGCTAAGTTTTGGTGATTTTTTAGAGATTTTTTTACAAAAAATATCGTAATTATTTTTTTTTTCTTCAAAGAAAAAATTATTTTTCATTAATTCTATTCTAGATAGCATTTCACTTTTTGATGCTATTAAATAAGGAGATTGTAATAGTAAATAATATTCTTCGTTGGTTATTTTTTTTTTATCAATATTGATCCATGTTAGTGCATGAGAAATTATAGGATAATTTTCTAACAAGTTTTCTGAAAAAATTTTAAATTTTTTGATAAAATTTTGTTGTAAATTTCGTTTAATATTTTTTGATTGTTTTTTTAATTCAGGAATTATTATTGCAATATTGTTATTTTGTTGTGATTGTTTTTTTACCCATTGAAGAATTTTTTGATTTTCTTCTTTTTCATTTAAGTTTTTGCATAAAAAAATGTGTGATTTTGATATTTTAGAAAAAGAATCATTGTTAGTAACAATATCAAAATATTTTATTATATATTGCTGTTCAATCATTGATTTTTGTAATTTTTTTTGTTGACATGTGTAATAATCAAAGTATAACCAAATTATAATTTTTGAATTTAATTTATATTTCCAGTTTAATATATAGTTAGCTATTTCTGTTTCGCTTATAGAATTTAATTTAAATAATTTTTTTTTTAATTGGGAAATCCAAGAATGAAATTCTTTCGTTTTTTTTGTTAATAAAAAATTGGGATGTTTATAATTTATATTCCATATATTACATTGTTTCCATCCTTTTTCTATAGATAGAAGTGTATTTTCATTAATTTTTTTTTTAGATAGAATTTGTCTCCATAGGAAACGTATTTGAAAATTTTCTAATATGTGAGGATGTTTATATTGAGGATATTGATTTATAATACTTTTAAAAACATATCTTAAAAATTCGGAATATGAAAAACAATTAGGTTTTTTTATAGCTATTTTTTGTTTTGCTTTTTTATAGAAATATTCTAACAATAATTCTTCTTTGATTATGAAATTTGGAGCTATTACAATAGCAGATTTTTTCATTAATTTAAAAAGTATTTTTTTTTTATATAAAAAATTCATTTATTTCATATATAATTTTACTATATCATAGTAAATGATTCTTATAATAAATAAGAATTTATGATATCTATCTATCTATAGATAATTTTATATCTTCATTATTTATTTATAAAAATTTAGATAAAAATCTAAAATTTTATTTTATAGAGATTTGTTTGTTCTAAAATATTTATTAGGAAATTTTATTTTAAATAGAAGATTTTATTTTGTAAAGTTTGATAGAGAGAATATATTTTTATATGTTATACTATTGGGTAATGGAAATAGTAATTAATATGATAATATTATATGAATGATAAGGTGATTGAAATTAAAATAATTAAAAAAAAAACATATATTGATGATGTATGTTTAATTCCTAAATATGCTACTTTAGGTTCTTCTGGGTTAGATTTAAGAGTATGTATTGATAGTCCTGTTTGTGTATATCCTAATAGTACTGTTTTGTTAGAAACAGGAATTGCTATATACATTAAGTACAGAAATATTGCGGGAATTATTTTACCCAGATCTGGTTTGGGTCATAATAATGGTATAGTTTTGGGAAATTTAATTGGGTTAATTGATTCGGATTATCAAGGAGAAATAAAAATTTCTTGTTGGAACAGAAGTAGAAATAATTATTTTATTAACCCTGGAGAGAGAGTTGCTCAGTTAGTATTTATATCAATTGAGAAAGTAAGATTTAATCTTGTAAGTTCTTTTCAGGAAAGCAAAAGATTTGACAATGGATTTGGAAGTACTGGTATAAAATAGAATATTTTAAATAGATAAAGAAAAAATTAATAGAAAATAAAAACGTATTTATATATAGCGTTATTATTTTAATAATAGTTATTTATTTTAACCACTATTTTTTTATAAAAAAATATGTATTTCATACAGAGATTAATTTAATTGATGTTTTTGGTGGATATTGTTTCCATAGACTAATTACATACCCACCAAGTCCTGATCCTGTAGGTTTTGCTGTAATTGCTCCGAGATTAAGTAATAAATTTATGTGTTTTTTGAGATGTGTATTAATTAGACCCCATTCTTTAAAACAGTTGTGTGCTTGTTGTATAGATTGTGCTAAATAATAAATAGAGTTTTTTGGATCTTTTTTTTCTAAAGAAAAAATGGCTTTTGTTACACTATTTTTCATTTTTATATCAATTCTTTTAGCTTTTTTTTTATTTTTTTTCCATAAGTTATTGACTTTATTAATGCAAAAAGAAGTTTTACTTGTTTTTCCACAGGAAGATAAAAACCATTTTGGTTTCCAAGTTTGATTGATTATTTTATTTTTTCCATTTTCAAAATAAGTGCCTATTTTTGATGAAACTCCAATAATATCAATTCCACTACTTTTTTTATGAAAACGCATTTCTATTTTTTTTGCAAAGGGATAAATTAGTTCTGATTGTAAATCATATATTTTAATAAGTAATTTTGCTATTACAAATGAGATAGCAGCAGATGAACCCATTCCCATTCCTATTGGAATATTATTGTATATATTTATACACCCATAAAAGTTACTTAATTTTTTTTCTATTAGTTTTAATCCATATTTAAGCGTTTTTTGAAAAATTGTAGATATATTTGTTTTTATATTGTTATTATTATAGGATATATGTAATATATTGGAATTAGTGTTTTTATACTTTAGATGAAGTATTTTATTTTTTATAGGATAAACTATAGCTCCATATCCTCTTAATACTGAATGTTCTCCAGTCAATATCCATTTTCCATGAGCAATAATTTCAATATTATTATAAGATATCATAATTTTGTTTTATACAATAATTTTTAAAGTTTAAAGCTAATTTTTTTTGGTCAGTTCTGTATAATAGATGTATATTTGGTCCTGCATCCATTGTTACGATAGGTCCATCTTTTTTTTTTTTCCATAATTCCTTTAGCATTAAAAGTGCATTTTTTGTTTTTTGATTTATATAAGTAAAAGATGGTTTACTAGTTATAAATAATGTATGTAAATCAAAGAATTCTTTCCAACATATTTTATAAATATTTTTCCAATTTTTATATTTAATGGCTTTAAATATTTTTTTTAAATTATTATCTGCTCGTTTATGTCGTGATTTAAAATAGGTGCTAGTTTCTATTAGATGATGTGCTTGAGTTGATGATATACATTTTTTTTTTTTATCAATAAGGATAATTTGATGTTTTAAGTTGGTATAATTTATTTTTGGTGATAATATAGAATTATTTTTTTTCCATAATGCCCATGGAGAAAAAAATGATCTACAAGATGATCCAGATGCTATTCTACTTATGTCAGCTTGTTTTATAATTGATGGAATAGAACATTGTTTAATTGTACTTATTGCTAATATTGCGCATTTAGTTAATGCTGCAAAACTTGATGCAGAGCTTGATATACCAGCGCTTATTGGAAAATTATTATTTGATTGAACAATAAATGATCCTTTATAGTTAAAATATGTTTTTATTCTAGATAAATGTTTTAAAAAACGTTTTTGCTCTGATATAGATAGTGAAAAAGTATTTTTTGTATGGTTAGTATTTGTTGTTAATAGTGGTTTCCATAGATCTTGTTTTATTTTTTTATTATATTCTAACAAAACTGTACTTTTAAAACGGTTTAAAGTATAAGATAATGATGAATTTATAGGTAAATTATTAATTTTATTTTTTTTTCCTATATATTTGATTAGTGCAATGTTAGATGGTGCTTGTGCGATCCATTTCATGGTATAGTTGAATTTAACTAATATAGTTTTGTTTTATGTAAAATATTAAATATAATTAATAGTATCTTATGTATTGTAAAGTATTTTTTTTATTATAAGAAATATTTTTATTTATTATTAAATAAATAATGGTTTAAGTTCTTTTAGATTTTTTCCTGTGCTAATTGTTATTTTTAATGGTATATTTGTATTAGCAACATTTTCCATAATTAATTTTATTTTGTGAGTCGCTTCTATTAAATGAGAATCACTAACTTCGAAAATCAATTCGTCGTGTATTTGCATAATTATCCATATGGGAAAATTTTGTGATTTACACCAATTATAAGTCAAGATCATTGCTTTTTTCATAATATCTGATGCTGTTCCTTGTATAGGAGCATTAATTGCTGTTCGTTCTAAAGATGTTTTTTTAATAGATTTTTTTTTATTACTTATTAAGTATATACGTCTTCCAAATAGTGTTTTTACATATTTTTGTTTTATAGCTTTTTTTTGTGTATATTTTAAATATTTTTTTATTTTAGGATATTTTTTAAAATAGGATGTAATATATTGTTGTGCTTTTTTTTGATCTATGTTCAATTGTTTTGATAAACCAAATGCTGATATTCCATAAAGTAATCCAAAATTAATTTTTTTTGCATATTGACGTTGATTATACGTAATTTCTTTTATGTTAGTAGAGAATATTTCACTAGCTGTCAATGTATGAATATCTATTCCTTTATCAAAGTTTTGAATAAGTTCTTTTTCTTTAGATAAAAAGGCAGCAATACGTAATTCTATTTGTGAGTAATCTGCGGATATAAGGGTAAATTTTTTATGAGCGATAAATGCTTGTCTAATTATTTTAGCTTGTTCTTTTTTAATTGGAATATTTTGTAAATTTGGTTTATTTGAGGATAATCTTCCAGTAATAGTTATTGTTTGATTATAATTAGTGTAAATTTTTTTTTTGATTGGATGTATATATCGTAGCAATGATTGTATATGAGTTGTAATAGTATTATATAAGGTTCTATATTCTAGTATTAAATTTAATATTTTATATTTATGAGACATTTTTTTTAGTACAGATTCCGCAGTAGATGGTTTGCCTTTTGATGTTTTTGCTAGGATGGGGATTTTTAAATTTTTGAACAAAATTTCTTGTAATTGTTTAGTGGAATTTAAATTGAATGTTTTCTTTGTCAAAGAAAAAATTTTTTTTTTAAGTATAGATATACGTTTTTCTAGAAGATTTTTATGATTTAATAATATTTTTTTATTTATTAAGATTCCTTTATTTTCTATTGATGAAAGTATTTTTATTATTGGAATTTCAATGTTTAGTAATATTTTTTTTTCTTTAATATTTAACATTTTAAATAATTTTTTATGAATCGTACCGATAATAATAGTTTGTTTTATTAAATCATATTCGATATTAAAAGTAGGTTTTGAAATATATTTAATTTTGTATTCGTTTTTTAACACATCATGTTTTAAGTATCTGTTTGAAAGATCTTTTAAGTTATTGGAATTGATAGAATTATTTATTATGAAAGATTCAATTGTTATATCAAAAAGGTTTCCATTTAAATTAATATTGAATTGTTTTAAAATTTTGTATTCATTTTTCATAGTAAATCCAATTTTATTTATTTTTGGATTTTCTAATATTATTTTTAATGTATCTAATATTTTATATTGGTTAAATTGTATTTTTTTGTAATTTTTATTTATATTTATTGGTATATAGTAAATGTTATTTTGTATCATGATTATGATTGTTATATTTTTTTTATTTATATTGTATAGGTCTTGATGATTTTTAATTTTAATTAAGAGTTCTTCAGAAGAATTTGAATGATCAATAAAGTTTTTCATAAATTTATGATGATTAATAGGGATTATTAGGTATTTTTTTTTGTTGTCTTGTTTTATTTCGTACATAAATTTTATATTTAGTGAAAGATTAAGTTTTATATATTTATTTTAAATTCCATTTTTTTACTTAATTGATTTAATAATGTTTTATTTGGTTTTTTTATATTAAAGTTTTTAATGTTATGTGACAAATTAATATTTTTTTGTATAGTAATTAATTTTTTGTATATAGGAAGATATTTTATAGATTTTTTCAAGTAGTCTCCGATTTTTCCTTTAATAGAATTAGAATTTTTAATTATATTTTCTAACGTATTATAAGTTTTGATCCATTGTACAGCTGTTTTTGGTCCACATCGAAATATTCCAGGTATATTATCTGATTTATCTCCGATTAAGGATAGATAGTCAATGAATTGATTTGGTTTAATATTAAATTTTTTTAAGATTTTGTTTTCATCAATGATTTCATTGTTTTTTGTGTTAATGATAAAGATTGTTTTGCTAACTAGTTGTAACATATCTTTGTCTGTTGTTGAGATGAGTACTGGAATGTTATTTTTTTCATATTGATTTGCAATTGTTCCTATTATATCATCTGCTTCTATTCCTTTGATAAATAAAGTATTAATACCCATAGCATTTAATATTTTTATTAATGGTGTGAATTGACAGATTAACTTGTTTGGAGTTTTAGGTCTATTTTTTTTATATTGAGGGTAAAGTTTATGTCTGAAAGTTTTTTCTTTGCAATCAAATATAATAGCCATTTTTTTTGGAGAGAAAGTTTTTAATATTTGATTAACCATTTTTATTACTCCATATATAGCGTTAGTTGGAAAATTTGTAGAAGTTTTTAGTAATGGTATAGCATGAAATGCACGAAAAAAATAAGATGATCCATCTATTAGTATTAAAGGTTTCATTGTTTTTGTTTGAAGTAAAATATATTTGAAAGTATCAATTTTATTTGTTTTTCTTAATATCTTATTGAAATAAGATATATAATTTTTATTATATATAATTATAATAATTATTTTTAATATTTTTAAAGTTTTTGTTAAGAATTCATTAAGAATATTTATTATAGATGTAATCTAATAGTAAGCTTATATTTTTGAAAAGATAGATTATATAAGATTGAAAATATTGTTTGAAATAGTTTTATAAATTTTTGTGTTAATAAAATTTAAATTAAAAAATATTATTTTTTTGCAATTTTAATATTTAAAAATTTTATTCTATATTAATGGAATATTAAATATTAATTTAATTAAATTAATATTATTTTATTGATTATTTTTATAAATTTTATTTTAAATAAAATATAATTATTATAATAAGTAAAATGTGTGTTATTTTTATTTTTTTAAATAGAAAGTTTTTTATATATGAAATATTTTTTTGATTAGTTTTTTTTTTATTATTTTTTATTTCTTTTTCTTTAATTAATTGCAAAGTATCATATATTAAATCTGGAATATATATAGTTTTTTTGTTTAAAAGGATAATTTTTTTCTTTATTTTTTTTATGAATGATTTGATTCCTATTTGTTCTTTAATCCATTTTTCTAATAATGGTTTTAGTGCGTCTAAAAAGTTTAGTTCTGGATATAATTTTCTTATTAATCCTTCCATTGAAAATAGAGTTTTTTGTAATAGAATTAACTGTGGTAGTATTTTTATTTTAAATGTATTAGCTATTTGTAAAATATATAATATAATTTCTGAAATTTTAATATCTTTTATGGTTTTTTTTAAAATGGGTTCAAATATGATTCTAATAGAATTTTCAAATTCTTCTTGAGAAGTTTCAATGGGAATCCATCCAGATTCTATATGTAGTTGAACGATTTTGTGATAGTCTTTGTTTATAAAAGCATGTAAATTTTCAATTAGATATGTTTTATCATGATCATTTATTGTTCCTATAATTCCAAAATCAATAAGAACATATTTTGGTTCATGATTTTTAGAGTATAATGTAGAAATAAATATATTTCCAGGATGCATGTCAGCATGAAAAAAACAATCTCTAAAGATTTGAGTAAAGAAAATTTTTAGTCCTATTTCAGCTATTTTTTTTAGATCTATTTTATTGTTTATTAATTTATTAATGTTGGAAATTGGAATTCCATATATACGTTCCATTACTAGAATATTTTCTTTAGTATAATCCCAGAAAATTTTTGGAATATAAAGATACTTAGAGTTTTTAAAATTTTGTTTTAATTTACTAGCATTTGCTGCTTCATATTTTAAATTGAGTTCGTATGAAAAATTTTTTTTGATTGAATCAATGATTTCTTTTAAATTTAACCATTTTGTTTTTTTATAAAAAAAACTAAATATTTTTATGACACTGAAGATAATATTTATATCTTGCTCAATAGTTTTTTTGATATTTGGTCGTAAAATTTTTACGGCAACTTCTTTTCCATTTTTTAATTCAGCAATATGAACTTGTGCTATAGATGCTGATGCAATTGGATTTATATTAAATTTAGAAAAAATTTTATGTATAGGTTGTTTGAATGAATTTTCTATTATGGAAAGTGCATGTTTTCCTGGGAATGGGGGTACTTTATCTTGAAGTTTATATAGTTCTGTGATGATATCATGAGGAAAAATATCTGATCTCATTGAAAGAATTTGTCCTAATTTAATAAAAACAGGCCCTAATTTTTCTAAAGCTTTTCGTATAGATTTTCCTCTATTGATTGGTGTTTTTTTAAACCATATACATGGATTTAAATAGATAATAAATTTGAGAGAAGAAAGAAAATTTAGTGATAGAATGATTTGATCTAAGTTATTTTTTAAAATTATTTTATATATATATATTATTCTAATAAGTTGTTTTATTTTATTCAT